>VGDA01000297.1 GCA_016869915.1 Alphaproteobacteria bacterium | reverse complement strand
CGCTGCCTTGGTACACCCCCGCCATCGCGCCCTGCCTTCCCTCGTGCGATCCCCTCGGCAGGGGAAGCTAGCCGGAATCCGCAATGCGCGCGCTACCGCGAGAGCTTCGCCCCATCGACCCTGGCAAGCGGCATGGCCGCGCACGGCCCGTCCTGACGGCGCTACGGGGCTGCTTTGCCTCGAGCTGACCCTGAACTGAGGTACACGGGTCTATTTCGTGTCTGCGGTAGATCCTGTCCGTCCTGTGGATGTTCCTGCGGGCTAAGACCGGGACCGGGAAGTAGCCTCGTCTCATGGCCCCCTGATACGAGACACTCTCGGGCTATCAACTGAAACCGTTCTGGAGCTCAATCTTGAGCCCCGGCGCTACTGTGCGGCGACGTGGGTCAGCGGTAGATGCGCATCCCCGAGCCGTACGGGTTGTTCGGGCTATCCTGCCGATAAGGGCTGCCCGCCCCGTATGGATTTCTGATGGAGTCCGGACTGTAGGGGCTGCCGTAGCGCCCGTACGGATTGGCGACACTATTCGGGTCGTACGGGTTGCTGTTCAGATTGCCGCGAAAGTTGCCGCTATTGTCGTAAAGCCGGGGACTGTTCCCGCTCGTCCCATAGGGGTTGTTGAACGTCCCCGGCGGCTGCATCGGAGCCGGCGGCAAGTATGGGTTGGAGGTCCAATTCCCCATGTACTGAGCGGAGGCAGGGCCGCCAAACAGGAGCGCGACGACGACGAGAAGCACACGCATGATAGCATCACGAGCCGGGAGATTATCACGATAGCGTGGCTGCAACTCTGACGGTGTGTCAAGGGTCGGCGACCGCACCAAGTATTCCCGGGCGCCGCTGGCGCTGCCGATCGCAGTCTTCGCGGGTGCTTTTAGTCGGCCGAAATAGCGATCCGCGTGCCCGTACCGGCCGCCCAGGCACGCTGCCGGCGGTCGCGCACGACACGCGACGGCACATGGGGAGGGGATGCGAAGGAAGGAGGGTTGCCGCGGCCAGGAGCAGAGGCGGTCCCTGGCTTGTACGCTTGCAACGGCGGACAGGTCGGTCCTTCCTGCCCGTTCTCCGGCGCCTATCGATCCCCGGAAGATGACCGCAAGCGCCTGCGCAAGTCCTTCCAGCAGCGCCCGCCCTACGCCTTGTCGCCGCAGGCCGGGCAGGCGGGGTCCTTGCGGACCTTGATGCGCGTGAAGCGCGTGCCGAGCGCGTCGTAGAGGACGAGCGTGCCGGAGAGGCTGTCGCCGATGCCGAGCAGTTCCTTGATCGCCTCCGCGGCCTGCAGCGTTCCCATCACGCCCGCGACCGCGCCCAGGATCCCCGCCTCCTCGCAGCGCGGCACGAGGCCCTGCGGCGGCGCCTCGCGATGCAGGCAGCGATAGCAGGGCCCGCCGGTCCAGGGCCTGAAGGTCGAGAGCTGCCCCTCGAAGCGCAGCAGCGAGGCCGCGACCAGCGGCTTGCGCAGCCGCGCGCAGGCATCGTTGACGAGGTAGCGCGTGGCGAAGTTGTCGCTGCCGTCGAGCACGAGGTCGTGGGCCTCGACCAGCGCGTCGACGTTCGAGGCGTCGAGGCGCAGCTGGTGCGGGATCACGCGCACCTCGGGGTTGATCGCGGCGAGGCCCTCGACCGCGCTCTTCGCCTTGGCGACGCCGACGCGGTCGGTCGCGTGCACGACCTGGCGCTGCAGGTTGGAGAGCTCGACCACGTCGGAATCGACGATGCCGAGCGTGCCGACGCCCGCCGCCGCGAGGTAGAGCAGCGCCGGGCTGCCCAGGCCGCCCGCGCCGACGACGAGCACGCGCGAGGCGAGCAGCTTCTCCTGCCCCTCCTCGCCGACCTCGTCGAGGATCAGCTGGCGCGCGTAGCGCAGCTCCTGCCGCTCGCCGAGCCCAGTCATCGCGTGCCTCCCGTCCCCGTGCCGGTGGAGCCGAATCCGCCGGCGCCGCGCAGCGTCGCGGGCAGCGCGTCCGCCTCGTCCCACGCGACGCGCGCCACCGGCGCGACGACGAGTTGGGCGATGCGCATGCCGCGCGTCACGACGAAGGGAGCGTCGCCCAGGTTGGCGAGGATGACCCCGACCTCGCCGCGATAGTCGGCGTCGATCGTGCCGGGCGAATTGAGGCAGGTCACGCCGTGGCGCAGCGCGAGGCCCGAGCGCGGGCGCACCTGTGCTTCCGCGCCCTCGGGCAGCGCGATGGCGATGCCGGTGGGCACGAGGGCGCGGCCGCCGGGCGGGATCTCCAGCGGCGCCTCGACCGCGGCATGCAGGTCGCAGCCCGCCGCGCCCGCGGTCGCGTAGGCGGGCAGCGGCAGGTCGCGCCCGTGCGGCAGGCGCGCGATGGCGGCGCGCAGGATCATCGCCGCCCCAGCGCGGCCGCGACGCGCAGCGCGAGGCGTCGCGCGACCTCGTCCTTGCCCATGCGCGGCCAGGACTCGACGTCGCCCGCGTCGACCACGTGCACGGCGTTGCTGTCGCCGCCGAAGGTGCCGCTGCCCGGCGAGACATCGTTGGCGAGGACCCAGTCGCAGCCCTTGCGCAGCAGCTTGGCGCGCGCGTTGGCGACGAGGTCCTCGGTCTCCGCGGCGAAGCCGACGACGAGGCGCGGGCGCCGCTCGTCGCGGCGCGAGAGCGTGGCGAGGATGTCGGGGTTCGGCGCCAGCGCGATCGAGGGCGGGGGCGCGTCGGCGGCCTTCTTGAGCTTCCGCGCCGCCGGCGCGGCGACGCGCCAGTCGGCGACCGCCGCGGCGCAGACCGCGACGTCGGCGGGCAGCGCGCGCAGGCAGGCCGCGAGCATCTCCTCCGCGGTCTCCACGTGCACGACCTCGACGCCGCGCGGGTCGGGCAGGCGCACGGGGCCGGAGACCAGCGTCGTGCGCGCGCCCAGCGCCGCGAGCGCGGTCGCGATGGCGTGGCCCTGCTTTCCCGAGGAGCGGTTGGCGATGTAGCGCACGGGGTCGATCGGCTCGTGCGTCGGGCCGGAGGTGACGAGCGCGCGCATGCCCTCGAGCAGCCCCGCGCCGCCCAGCACGCGGTCGATCGCGGCGAGGATCTCCGCGGGCTCGGCCATGCGGCCGACGCCGGTCTCGCCCTCCGCGAGCAGGCCCGAATTGGGGCCGACCACGGCGGCGCCGCGCGCGGCGAGCGTGGCGATGTTCGCCTGCGTCGCGGGCGAGTTCCACATCACGTGGTTCATTGCCGGCGCAAGCAGCAGCGGCCGGTCGGTCGCCAGCAGCACCGTGGAGGCGAGGTCGTCGGCGATGCCGAGCGCCGCCTTGGTCACGAGGTCGGCGGTGGCGGGCGCGACGACGACGAGGTCGCAGTCGCGCGCCAGCCGGATATGGCCGATCTCGTGCTCGTCGGTGAGCGAGAAGAGGTCGGTGAAGGCGCGCTCGCGCGACAGCGTCGCGACCGAGAGCGGCGTCACGAATTCCTGCGCCGCGCGCGTCAGGATGCAGCGCACCGCCGCGCCGCGCTCGCGCAGGCGGCGGATCAGCTCGAGGCTCTTGTAGGCGGCGATGCCGCCGGCCACGACGAGGAGGATCGACTTGCCCTGGAGCATGGATGCGCGCCCAGTCTAGGCGCGCCGGGCGCGCCGGCGCGAGCGGCTCATCGCAGGAGATGGGCGGCGAGCGCGCCGGCCAGCGCCGCGAGGACGAGGCCGCGCCAGCCGAAGCCGCCCCGGCGCGACAGCGCGGCCAGGGTCTCGCGGTCGAGCCGAACGCCGCCATCGGCGACCACGGCGGCGGCGCGCTCGAGGTTCTGCACCAGCGCCGGCAGGGAATCGAGCCGCGCCAGCGCAGCCTGCGCGAAATCGGCGGCGCGCGCGGCGGGCCCGCGGTTCTCCGCCATCCAGCTCTCGATCAGCGGGCGCGCCAGCGCCCACATGTTGACCTCGGGGTTGAGGGCGCGGCCGACGCCCTCGCAGACCAGCATGGATTTCTGCAGCAGCAGCAGCTGGGGCTGCGTCTCCATGCGGAAGCGCTCGGTGACCTCGAAGAGCTGCGCCAGCAGCCGGGCCAGCGAGATGTCGGCGAGCTTCTTGCCGAAGATCGGCTCGCCGATCGCGCGCGCCGCCTGCATGAAGGCGCCGGCATCCTGGTCCGCGGGCACGTAGCCGGCGCGGAAATGCACCTCGGCAACCGCGCGGTAGTCGCCGGCGAGGAAGCCCATCAGCATGTCCGCGAGCCAGGCGCGGGTCGGCCGGTCGATGCGGCCGACGATGCCGAAATCGACCGCGACCAGCGCGCCGTCGGGCGCCACGAAGACGTTTCCGGGATGCATGTCCGCGTGGAAGACGCCGTCGCGGAAGACCATGCGGAAGAAGACGCGCGCCGCCGCCGCGACCACCGCGTCGGGGTCGATGCCGGCGGCGAGCAGCGTCGCGCGCTCGTCGACCGGGATGCCCTCGACGCGCTCGGTCGCCAGGACGCGCCGCCCGGTGAGCGTCCAGTCGACCGCGGGGATGCGCAGGTCCGGGTCGCCGCGGAAGTTCTCCGCGATCTCCGAGGCCGCGGCCGCCTCGAGCCGCAGGTCCATCTCGCGCTCCACGGTCCGGGCGAGCGTGTCGACGACCTCGACCGGCCTGAGGCGGCGCAGCCGCGGCGCCACGCGGATGGCGAGGCGCGCCAGCCAGTCGAAGAGCGCGATGTCCTCGGCGAATTGCCGGTCGACGCCGGGGCGCAGGATCTTGACCGCGACGTCGCGGCCGTCGCGCGTGCGCGCGAAATGGACCTGCGCTATCGAGGCGGCGGCGACCGGCGCGTCGTCGAAGGCCTCGAAGAGCTCGGCCATCGGCCGACCGAGCTCGGCCTCGATCGTGGCGTGGGCCTCGCGGGCAGGGAAGGGATCAAGCCTGTCCTGGAGGCGCGAGAGATCGGCCGCCACCTCCTCGCCGACGATGTCGGCGCGGGTGGAGAGCGCCTGGCCCAGCTTGACGAAGCCGGGACCGAGCGCGGTCAGCGCCGCGGCGAGGCGCTCGCCGGGCCGCCCGGCCACGGGCTCGCGCGGGTGCAGGGCGCGCAGCGCGAGCGCGACCGGCGCGGGCGGCGGGCCGCTGGCCTCGCCGAGCCAGGCCAGCGCGTCGTGGCGCGCCAGCGTGGCGGCGATGCGCCA
>VGDA01000296.1 GCA_016869915.1 Alphaproteobacteria bacterium | reverse complement strand
TGGACGGCGCGGTGCTGATCAGCTACGTCGACGTGACCGACACGACGCGCGTCGAGGAGGCGCTGCGCGAGCGCGCCGCGGCCTTCGAGGCCGCGGACCGGCTCAAGTCGGAGTTCATCTCCTCCGTCAGCTACGAGCTGCGCACGCCGCTCAACGGCATCATCGGCTTCACCGAGGTGCTCGCGAACCAGTATTTCGGGGAGCTCAACGAGCGCCAGCTGGACTATTGCCGCGACATCATCTCGGCCTCGCACCGCCTGCTCACGATCATCAACGACATCCTCGACCTCGCCTCGATCGAGGCCGGGCGGCTGGTGCTGGAGCGCGAGCCGGTCGAGGCCTACGCGGTGCTCGAGGGCACGATCCAGGTCATGGCGGACCTGGCGCGCGGCGCCGGCCTCGCGCTGCGGATCGGTTCCTGCGAGGCGATGCCGCCGCTCGACGCCGACGCGCGGCGCCTCAAGCAGGCGCTGTGCAACCTCGTCTCGAACGCGATCAAGTTCTCGCCGCCCGGCGGCGAGATCCTGCTCTCGGCCACGCAGGGGCCGGACGGCATGGCCGCGCTGACCGTGACCGATCGCGGCCGCGGCATCCCGAAGGAGGACCAGGACCGCGTCTTCCGCGCCTTCGAGCGCGTGCGCCGTCCCGGTGGCCCGGACCATGGCGCAGGACTGGGGCTCAGCCTGGTGCGCCGCATCGTCGAGATGCATGGCGGGCGCGTGTCGATCGACTCGCGCGTCGGGCAGGGCACGACGGTCGCCTGCCTCGTGCCGCTCGCGAAGGACCAGGCTCCCTGAGGCTGGCGGGCGCTCAGGCCGCGAAGCCGGAGACGCCCTTGCTCGTCGAGTACTCGAAATGCAGCGCCGCGCCGGGGTGGACGCGCGCATGGATGGCGTGCGCGGCCGACGCCGCCTCCGCGAAGCCCGTGAGGATCAGCTTCAGCTTGCCCGGATAGGTCGCGATGTCGCCGATGGCGTAGATGCCGGGCGACGAGGTCGCGCAGGTCGCGGGATCGACCTTCACCAGGTTGCGCTCGAGGGACAGGCCCCACTCCGCGATAGGCCCGAGATTCTGCGCGAGGCCGAAGAAGGCGAGGAGGTGGTCGGCGGGGAGGCGCCGCGTGCCGCCATCGAGGTCCTTGACCACCACCGCCTCGAGCCTGCCGCCCGCACCCTCGAGCGAATCGAGCTGGTAGGGCGTGACGATGTCGACGTTGCCGGCGGTCGCGGCCAGCGCGCGAACCTTCTCGACCGTGTCCGGCGCGGCGCGGAACTTGTCGCGGCGATGCACGACGTCGACATGCGCGGCGATGCCCGCGAGCGACAGCGTCCAGTCGAGCGCGGAGTCGCCGCCGCCGGCGACGACCAGCCGCTTGCCGCGGAAGTCCTCGCGGCGCTTCACGAGGTAGTGGACGCAGTCCTGCTCGAACTCCGCCAGCCGCGCCACGGGCGGGCGGTTCGGGCCGAAGGCGCCGACGCCCGCGGCGACGATGACCGCGCGCGCGACGATCCGCTCGCCGCGCGAGGTCACGAGCTCCCAGTCCTCGCCGCGCGGCGCGAGCGCCTCGACGCGCGCGCCGAGATGGTAGGTCGGCGCGAAGGGCGCGGCCTGCGCCTTGAGCCGCTCGACGAGGTCGATCGCGTCGATCCGCGGATGGCCGGGGATGTCGTAGATCGGCTTCTCGGGGTAGAGCGCGGCGCACTGGCCGCCGGGCATGTCGAGCGCGTCGACGACGTGGCAGCGCATCTTGAGCATGCCGCACTCGAAGACGGCGAAGAGCCCGACAGGGCCCGCGCCGATGATGGCGACATCCGTGCGCACTTCGCTCATTTCGTCTCCCGCGGTCGGCTCGCGACGCGCGCGAAGATGAAGCGTCCGGCCCCCGGGATCAACCCCGCCCGCCATGCCCGGTATCGCCGGCGCGCGGAGGTTGCCGGGCGTGGCGGCGCGCGGATAGGAAGTCCGCAGGATGACCGATCTCCACGACGAGTCGCGCCGGGTCGCGCTGGCCGACGAGGCGGCGACGACGCGGCTCGCCGCGCGGCTTGCGGCGCTCGCGCGCCCGGGGGACGTGCTCGCCCTGTCCGGCGGGCTCGGCGCCGGCAAGACGGTCTTCGCGCGCGGCTTCCTGCGCGCGCGCGCCGGCGATCCCGCGCTCGAGGTGCCGAGCCCGACCTTCACCCTCGTGCAGGTCTACGACCTGCCGGGCGGCGCGGTCTGGCACCTCGACCTGTACCGGCTGTCGGATCCGTCCGAGGTCTGGGAACTCGGGGTCGAGGAGGCGTTCGCCGACGCTATCCTGCTGGTCGAATGGCCGGAGCGCATGGGCGCGTTCCTGCCGGAGACGAGCCTCGCCATCGAGCTCGCCCCCGGCGCCGGCGCGGGGGCGCGGGTCGCCATCCTAGACGCGCCGGAATGCTGGAAGGAGCGCCTCGCGGCGCTGCCCGTCGATGGCTGAGCGCGCGGCCGAGCTCGACGACTTCCTCGCCAGCGCCGGGCTCGCCGACGCCGCGCGCGCGCCGATCCCCGGCGACGCCTCGTTCCGCCGCTATGTCCGGCTGTCGCGCGGCGCCGCGCGATGGATCGCGATGGACGCGCCGCCGCCGGCCGAGGACGTGCGCCCCTTCGTGCTGGTGGCGCGCCACCTGCGCGCGCTTGGCCTTTCCGCGCCGGAGGTCCTGGCGCAGGACGAGGCGCGGGGCTTCCTCCTGCTCGAGGACCTCGGCGACGACACCTTCACCCGCGTGCTCGCGCGCGGCGGCGACGAGGGCGGGCTCTATGCCCTGGCGATCGACGCGCTCGCGGCGCTGCAGTCGCATCCGCGCGCCGCGCGCATCGACGTGCCCGCGCACGACGCGCGGCTGCTCGCCGACGAGGGCGCCTCGCTCTTCGTCGACTGGTACGTGCCCGAGGCGACGCGCCGCCCCGCGCCGCCGGGCATGCGCGAGGAATATCTCGGCCTCTGGCACGAGGCGCTCGCGCCGGCGCTGGCGCCGCGGCCGACGCTGGCGCTGCGCGACTTCCATATCGACAACCTGCTGGTCCTGCCGGGGCGGGCGGGCGCGGCGCGCTGCGGCCTGCTCGACTTCCAGGACGCCGCGATCGGCTCCCCCGCCTACGACCTCGTCTCGCTGCTCGAGGATGTGCGGCGCGACGTCTCCCCCGCCGTCGCGGCGGCGATGCGCCTGCGCCACCGCGCCGCGCTGCCGCATCTCGCGGGCGAGGAATTCGACATGTCCTGCGCGGTGCTTGCCGCGGCCCGCCACGCGCGCGTGCTCGGGCTCTGGATCCGCCTCTGGCGGCGCGACGGCAAGCCCTCCTACCTCGCCTTCCTGCCGCGCACCTGGCGCCTGCTCGAGGGGGCGCTGCGCCACCCCGCGCTCGCGCGGCTGCGCGCCTGGTTCGACCACAACGCGCCGCCCGGGCTGCGGCGCATCGCGACGGGAGCTTCGGCATGATCGACAAGGCGATCCTCCACGGCCTCGGCCTGGCGCCCGGCATGCGCCCGCTGACCGGCACGCCCCCCGCCTGCCTCGCAACGCTGGGCGCGATCGCGCTGATCGACCACGCGCTCGACCGCCTCGCCGCGCAGGGCGTGGCGCGCGTGGTCGCGCCCTGCCACCACGCGCGCGCGGCGATCGCGGCGCATGTCGCGGCAAGGGGCGCGGCGCCGGGGGTCGAGGTCCTGGCCTCGCCAGAGCCGATGGCGGATGGCGCCGAGCTCGCCTTCGCCGCGCGCCATCTCGGCGACGGGGACTTCTTCGCCGTGCGCGCCGACATGGCCTGGTTCGACGGCTACGTGCCGGCGCTCGCGCGCATGGTCCGCGAGTGGGATCCCGCGCGCATGGACGTCCTGCTGCTCGCGCAGCCGATGTCGCGCGCGATCGGCGACCAGGGGGCGGGCGAGCTCTTCCTCGAGCCTTCGGGCGCCGCGCGACGGCGCCGGGACGGCGAGGTCGCCACCCATGCCTTCGCCGGCGCGGCCGTGCTGCGCGGCGGCGCGCTGGCGGCGGAGACCGGTCCGGGCCTGGGCTTCCTTGCCCTCGTCGACGCCACCGAGGCGGCGGGCCGGCTCTTCGCCGTCTCGCATGACGGCGTCTGGTGCCGTCCGGACCGCGAGAGCAGCGTCGAGCTGGTGGAGGTGGAGATCGGATACCGCGCCGTCGCGCCCGCGCCCGAGCCGTCTCCGTTCGCGGCGCGTGACGCGGCGGCGATGGATCGCCTTGCCGCCATGCCGTCCAGGCTGCGTCGTCGCATCCGCGGGCGCGGCGCTCGCTGGCCGCTCTCCTGAGCCGGCGCGAAAGGTCGCGAATCGACCGGCGCATGGGCGAGGATCCACGCGCAATCACGGCGGGCGGGAGGCAGGCTTCATGCGCATACACTCGATCCCGGCTGGCGCACCCTTCGCGGACCTGCTCGCGCAGGGACTGCTCGCGCATTTCTGCCCGCGCCCCGAGGATCTCGCCGACGCGCTGGTCCTGCTGCCGACGCGCCGCGCCGCGCGCGCCCTGCACGAGGCCTTCCTGCGCGCCTCGGGCGGCAGGCCGCTTCTGCTGCCGCGCATGGAGCCGGTCGGCGACGTCGACGACGACGAATTGCTTCTCGACCAGGACCTCGGCTCGGGCCTCGCGCCCGCCATCGGAGCGCAGCGCCGCCTCGCGGCGCTGGCGCAGGTGCTGCGCGCGCATCCGGCGACGGGCGGCGATCCCGCGACGGCCTGCCGTCTCGCCGCGTCGCTGGTGTCGCTGCTCGACTCCGCCGCGCTCGAGGAGGTGCCGCTCGCGCGCCTCGAATCCATCGTCGAGGCCGATCTGGCCGGGCACTGGCAGCAGTCGCTGCGCGTGCTGGACATCCTGCGCGAGGCCTGGCCGCGCCATCTCGCGCAGCTCGGCCTGAGCGACCTCGCGGCCCGCCGGATCGCGGCGCTGCGCGCGCGCATCGCCGCGTGGGCCGTCGCGCCGCCGCGGGGACTCGTGGTCGCCGCAGGCTCGACCGGCAGCATCCCCGCGACCGCCGACCTGCTCGCCGCCGTGGCCGCGCTGCCGCGCGGCGTGCTGCTGCTGCCGGGCCTCGACGCCGCGATGGACGACGAGAGCTGGCACGCCGCCGGCGAGGATCCCGCGC
>VGDA01000295.1 GCA_016869915.1 Alphaproteobacteria bacterium | reverse complement strand
GGTCAGCCCGGCGGTCGACTGGCCGTCGATGGAGAGGATGCGATCCTCGCCTCGGAGCCCGGCGCGCGATGCCGGCGTGTCCTCCATCACCGTCACGACGCGCACCTCGCCGCCCTCGGCGTCGATGACGATGCCGACGCCGCCGAAGCCCTCGCGCTGGGCGCGCTCCTCGCGCGCGGCCTCGGGCGTCGTGTAGCGGGAATAGGGGTCGAGGCCCTTGGCCATGGCCTCCAGGAAGATCCGGCTGGCCTGGTCGGCATCGAGCTCGGCGATCGCCGACGAGCGCGCGCGCGCCGCCTCGATCGCCTGCCACGCAGCCGTCGCCCAGCCCTTGCCGCCGCCGGCCGGATCGACCGGTAGCCGCGCCTCGGCGTTCCCCCGGCGGAGCACGGCGAGCTCGGCGCCGTCGCGGCGGAACTCGATCGACGAGTCCGTCCGCGCCACGCCGGCGAGCCCGAGCGACACGAGTTCGCCCATGTCGACGGCGCGGACATAGCGATCCTGCACGTGGTCGAGAGCGGCCGCGATCACGCGGCGGGAGCGCTGCGAGGCCTGCTCGGCGGCACGCTCGTCGCGCGACCCCGTGCCCACGCAAGAGGAGAGGAAGGCGACGACCGCGGCGCAGAGGAGGATGCGGGGGCGGATGGGCGCCATCGTGCTCATCCCCTGATGCCCGCCGCCCAGTGGGCGCCGATCACCGCGCCCTTGATGCGCGGCAGGAGGAGGAGGGCGAGCGCCAGCGTGATGGGGATCCACGCCATCGCCTGCGCCCAGAGCGGCGGCGCCCAGCCGCGCTCGACGAAGAGCACGGACGGCACGACGATGTGGCCCACCGCGAGGATCGTGAAGTACGGCGGCGCGTCGTCTGCGCGGAACTCGGAAAAGGCGAGGCCGCAATGCGCGCACGCAGGGCGGAGGCGCAGGAAGCCATCGCGCATGCCATGTCCGCCGCAGCTCGGGCAGCGGTTGCGGAAGCCGCGCCAGAGCGCGCGCGACCAGGACCCCTTGGGTGCCTCGTCGCCCTTCGCGACTCGTTCCGGATGGCCATCCATGATGGACGCGGAGACTAGCGCTTCCCGCGTCGGCGAATCCTGAATTTTCCGCAATGCATCATTTCCCGCGGCGCCGGGCATGCTGGCGGTAGCCCGGTCGGCCCGCGTGGCGAGGGTGCCGTCCTGGCGCCTTTCCGGGCAGAGCGGGGGCAGGGACGTCCTCGAGTTCGAGCCGCAGCATCCCCGTGACCGGCGAGGTCTCGGCAAGGCGCACGACGACCCGGTCGGCGAGGGCAAGCCGTCCCGGCCCCTCCAGCGCATGCCCCGCGGGGTGCAGTCGCCAGCGGCCGGGCAGGCTGGACATCGGCACGAGCCCCTCGGCGCCGCTGTCGGAGAGGGTCACGAAGATCCCCGCGCGGTGCAGGCCGGAGATCCTGCCCTCGAAGCTCGCCCCGACCCGCGCGGCGAGGAAGGCCGCGACATAGCGTTCCATGGCCGCGCGCTCCGCCGCCTGGGCGCGGCGCTCGGCGCGCGACACGCGCTCGCCGGACAGGACCAGGTCCCCATGCGCCGCGGTGGCGCCGCCCTCGCCGAGCGAGAAGGCATGGACGAGGGAGCGATGCACGACGAGGTCGGCGTAGCGCCGGATGGGCGAGGTGAAATGCGCGTAGCGGGGCAGGGCGAGCCCGAAATGCCCGAGGTTGTCGGGGCTGTAGACGGCGAGCGCCTGGCTGCGCAGAACGAGGTCCGAGACCATCGGCGCGAAGGGCTTGCCCTCGGCCCAGCGCAGCACGTCGCGCAGCAGCGCCGGCCGCGGCGCCTGTCCCTTCGCAAGCCTGTAGCCGAGAGTGGCGAGGCTCTCGCGCAGCGCGTCGAGGCGCTCCGGGCTCGGCTGGTCGTGGACGCGGTAGAGGCAGCCGAGGTTCCGCCGCTCCAGCGTCTCCGCCGCCGCCACGTTGGCGAGGATCATGAACTCCTCGATCAGGCGATGCGCGTCGACGCGGCGGCGCGGCGCGATCGAGGCGATGGCCCCGTCGGGCCCCATCGAGACCGCGCGCTCCTGCATGTCGAGGTCGAGCGTGCCGCGCGCGTCGCGCGCCGCGGACAGGGCGCGGAATGCCGCGTAGAGATGGCGCGCGGGCTCGTGGAGTTCGGGCGGCAGCGCCGAGGCATCGCCGTCCGCCCAGGATTGGAGTCCCTCGTAGGTCAGCCGCGCGGCCGAGCGCATCATCGCCCGCGCGAAGCCGTGCGCGACGAGCCTGCCCGCCGCATCGATGCGCATGTCGGCGACGAGCACGGGCCGGTCCAGGCGCGGGCGCAGGGAGCAGAGGTCGTTGGACAGGCGCTCGGGCAGCATCGGCACGACGCGGTCCGGGAAGTAGACGGAGTTGCCGCGGCGTTGCGCGTCGTGGTCGAGCGCGCCGCCAGGGCGCACGTACCAGGCGACGTCGGCGATCGCGACGCGGATGCGCCACCCTCCGCCGGCGGCGTCGGGCTCGGCGTGGACGGCGTCGTCGAAGTCGCGCGCGTCGGCGCCGTCGATCGTCACCAGCGGCAGGTCGCGCAGGTCGAGGCGGTCGCCGAGCGGCGCCGGCGTCGCGTCCCCCGCCTCGGTGAGCGCGCGCGGATCGAACTCGACGGGGATGTCATGCAGGGCTAGCGCGATCGCGCTAGCCGCGCGCGGCGCGTCCTCGTCGCCGAGGCGCTCGATCACCTCGGCGCGCGGGCGCTCGAAGCGACGCGAGGCGAGGGGGCGCGCCACCACGAGCTCGCCGTCGCCTGCCTTGCCGTCGGGGCCGTCGACCAGCGCGAATTCCATCCTGAGGCGGCGGTCGGCCGGCTCGATGATGCGACCCGCGGGCGTGCGGCGTACCACGCCGACGACGCGCTCGGGCAGGTCGGGCGCCGCGCGCAGCAGCCGCGCGCGCCAGAGCCGTCCTTCGCGCGCGGTGACGCGGACCATGCCGCGCGCGCCCTCGCCGAGGCTGGCCGCGTCGAAGCGCCCCAGCCGGATCCGCGGCGGCGGGCCGGGCCTCAGCCATTCGACCGGCGCGGCGATCGCCTCGCCGGTCTCGAGGTCGAGGGCGGAGACGCGCACGAGCAGGACATCCGCGTCCTGGCCGCCGGCATCGGCGGATGGCTTCGCGCCGTCGGGTGGCGGCGCCGCGCGCTCCCTGGCGAGTTCCTCGGCAATCTCGGCGAACATCGCCTTGAGCGCCAGGCGCTCGTCGCCCTTGAGGCGCAGCGCGCGCGCGACGGCGCGGCGGTCGGCGCCGGGGTTCTCGCGCAGGAAGGCGAGGACGCGCTCGCGCCCGAATTCCTCGCGGCGATGCGGAAGGCGCTTGCCCGGGCGCGGCAAGGTCAGCCGGCGGGATCAGCGGCGCGACGCCGGGCGCCGCGCGGCTTCGCGGCGGCGTCCCTGGCCTTGCCGGCGCGCGCGCCCTTGCGCGGCTTGCCGCCGCCCGCCTTCGCGGCGCGTTCCTCGATGAGGCGCAGCGCCTCGTCGAGCTGCACCTCGTCCGGGCTGCGGTCCTTCGGCAGGTTGGCGTAGATCTTCCCGTGCTTCACGAACGGACCGTAGCGGCCGGTCCCGGCCTCGACCGGCTTGCCATCGGCGGGATGCGCGCCGACGACGCGAAGTGGCTTGGCGTTGGAGGCGCCGCGCCGCGCGCCCTTCGGCTGCGCGAGGATGTCGACGGCGCGGTTCAGCCCGACCGTTAGGAGCTCCTCGGTGCTCGCCAGCGAGCGGAACTCGCTGCCGTGCTTGAGATACGGGCCGAAGCGACCGAGCCCGGCCTGGATCGGCTTGCCGTCCGCCGGGTGGGCGCCGACCTCGCGCGGCAGGGCGAGGAGCTGGGTCGCGAGGTCCTGAGTCACGTTCTCTGCCACGACGTCGCGGGGCAGCGACACGCGCCTGGGCTTGGAGCCCTCGGCGGCGTCGCCGAGCTGGAGGTAGAGGCCATAGGGCCCCTTGCGCAGCGTGATCGCGGTGCCCGAGGTAGGATCGATGCCGATCTCGCGCGTGCCCTCGAAGCCGTCGCCCTGGCCGTCGCCGTTCTCCACCGCCAGCGGGCGCGTGAAGCGGCAGTCGGGATAGCGCGAGCAACCGACGAACGCGCCGAACTTGCCGAGCTTGATCGACAGCCTGCCCTCGCTGCAGGTCGGGCAGCCGCGCGGGTCGCGGCCATCGGCGCGCGCCGGGAAGAAATGGGGCCCGAGCTCGGCGTCGAGCGCGTCGATGACGTCGCTGATCTTGAGCTCCTTCGTCTCGCCGACCGCGGCGGAGAAGGACGTCCAGAAGGCGCGCAGCACGTCGCGCCAGTTGGCGCGGCCGCCGGAGATGTCGTCGAGTTCCTCCTCCACCTTCGCGGTAAAGTCGTACTGGACGTAGCGGGGGAAGTAGCGCTCGAGGAAGGCGGTGACGAGGCGGCCGCGATCCTCGGGGATGAAGCGGCGCTTCTCCAGCTTCACGTAGCCGCGGCTCTGCAGCACCTCGATGATCGAGGCGTAGGTCGATGGCCGGCCGATCCCGAGCTCCTCGAGCTTCTTGACCAGGCTGGCCTCGGAATAGCGCGGCGGCGGCTGCGTGAAATGCTGCTCGGGGCGCGGCTCGCCGCGCTTCGGGGCGTCGCCCTCGTCGAGCGGCGGCAGGAGCCGGCTCTCGTCGTCCTCGCCCTCGGCCGGATCGTCGCGGTCCTCGCGATAGACCGCGAGGAACCCGTCGAAGACGACGACGGAGCCATTGGCGCGCAGCACGGCACGCCCGTCGGTGGAGGCGATGTCGACGGCGGTCTGGTCGAGCGCGGCGGATTCCATCTCGCTGGCGATCGTGCGCCGCCAGATCAGCTCGTAGAGGCGCAGATGGTCGGCGTCGAGATGCCGCGCGACCGTCGCGGGCGGGCGGAAGATGTCGGTCGGGCGGATCGCCTCGTGCGCCTCCTGCGCGTTCTTCGCCTTGGTCTTCCAGGCGCGCGGCTGCGCGGGCACGTAGTCGGCCCCGAACTGTGAGCCGATCAGGCGACGCGCGGCCTCGACCGCCTCGCGCGACAGCGAGACGCTGTCGGTGCGCATGTAGGTGATGAGGCCGACGGTCTCGCCGTCGAGATCGACGCCCTCGTAGAGTTGCTGGGCGAG
>VGDA01000294.1 GCA_016869915.1 Alphaproteobacteria bacterium | reverse complement strand
CGGCGGCGTGTCCTCCGACATCTGGCGCGTCGACCTTGCCGGCGGCGCCATCTGCGTGAAGCGCGCGCTCGCCAGGCTGCGCGTCGCGCAGGAGTGGCGCGCGCCGGTCGAGCGCAACGCCTTCGAGGTCGCGTGGATGGAGGTCGCGGGCGCCGCCGTCCCCGGCGCCGTGCCGCGCATCGTCGCGGTCGACGACGCGGCGAAGCTCTTCGCCATGGAGTTCCTCGACCCGGCCACGCATCCGCTCTGGAAGGCGCAGTTGCGCGACGGGATTCTCGACGCTGGCATCGCGCGCGCCGTCGGCGAGCGCCTCGCGCGGATACATTCCGCCACCGCCGGCCACGCGGACGTGGCCGCGCGCTTCCGCAGCGACGCGATCTTCCATGCGATCCGGCTCGAGCCCTACCTGCTGGCCACCGCGCGCCGCCATCCCGACCTCGCGCCGCGCCTGGAGGCGCTCGTGGCGCGCACCGCCGCGACGCGCCTCGCCCTCGTGCATGGCGACGCGAGCCCGAAGAACATCCTCGCCGGGCCCGGTGGCCCGGTCTTCCTCGACGCGGAATGCGCCTGGTACGGCGACCCCGCCTTCGATGCCGCCTTCTGCCTCAACCACCTGCTGCTGAAGGCCGCGTGGCGTCCAGCGCACGCGTCCGGCTACCTCGCGCTCTTCGACGAGCTGGCGCGCGCCTATCTCTCCGGCTGCGACTGGGAGGCCGTCGCCGGGCTCGAGGCGCGCATCGCCGCGCTGCTGCCCGGCCTCTTCCTGGCTCGCGTCGACGGCAAGTCGCCGGTCGAGTACATCGTCGACGACGCGACGCGCGACGCCGTGCGCCGCGTCGCGCGCCCCCTGGTCGCCCAGCCACCGAGCGACCTTTCCGCGATCCGCGCGGCCTGGGCCGCCGAGACCTCGAGCTGGAGCCGACCTGCATGACATCGACCCGCATCGCGCGCATCCATGGACGGCGCGTATGGGATTCCCGCGGCCGCCCCACGGTGGAGGCCGAGGTCGAGCTGGCAGGCGGCGCGATGGGGCGCGCGATCGCGCCCGCCGGCGCCTCGACCGGGTCAGGCGAGGCCGTGGACCTGCGCGATGGCGGCGCCTCGCAGGGCGGGCTCGACGTCACGCGGGCCGTGGCGAACGTGGAAGGCGACATCGCGAGCCTGCTGCAGGGCATGGACGCCGCGGACCAGGCCGCCGTCGACGCCGAGCTGGTCGCGCTCGACGGCACGCCGACGAAGCGGCGGCTGGGCGGCAACGCGACGATCGCCGTCTCCATGGCCGTCGCCCATGCCGCGGCGGCGCAGCGCGGCCTTCCGCTCTGGCGCCACCTGGGCGGCGAGCGGCCGCGCGTCGCTCTGCCGGAGATACAGGTCATCGGCGGCGGCGCGCATGCCGCCGCGCGCGTCGACCTGCAGGACTTTCTCGTCATCGCGACCGGCGCGTCCTCGGTCGCGCAGGCGCTCGACTGGACGGGCGACGTCTATCGCGCGGCCGGCGCCATCCTGAAGGAGCGCGGCCTGCTGCAGGGCGTCGCCGACGAGGGCGGCTGGTGGCCGGCGTTCGGTTCCAACGAGGCCGCGCTGGAGACGCTCTACCGCGCCATCGAGAAGGCCGGCTTCGAGCCGGGGCGCGAGATGTCGATCTCGCTCGACATCGCCGCCACGCAGTTCCACGACAAGGGCAGCTACAGGCTGCGCCGCGACGACCGCACCATGGACGCCGCCGCGCTCGGCGCGATGCTCGCGCGCTGGGTCGAGGACTATCGCATCGTCGCGATCGAGGACCCCGTCGCCGAGACCGACGCCGAGGGCATGGTCGCCTTCACCCGCGCCGTCGGCGCGCACTGCCTCGTCGTGGGCGACGACTTCCTGGTGACCAACGCCGCGCGCATCCGCGCCGCCGCCGCGGCCGGCGCCTGCAACACGGCGCTGATCAAGCCGAACCAGGCCGGCACGCTCACCGAGACGAAGGCCGCCTTCGACGCCGCGCGCGCGGCCGGCTGGCGCACGATCGTGTCGGCGCGCTCCGGGGAGACCGAGGACTGCACGATCGTGCACCTGGCCGCCGCCTGGGGCGCGGACCTGCTCAAGGTCGGCTCCTTCGCCCGCGGCGAGCGGACCGCGAAATGGAACGAGAGCCTGCGCCTCGCCGAGGTCGAGGGCGCGGGCTTCACGCGCTGGAAACCCATCGGAGGCTGACGCCCATGTTCATCGACGCGGAGTTCGACGGCGGCAACATCGAGGTGCTCGACGCCTCCGTCCCCGGCCTCGCCCGGCTCGCGATACGCCCGGACCGCTTCTCCCACTACTACCAGTGGTTCTGCTTCCGGCTCTCCGGCGCGCGCGGCAGGGAATGCGTGCTGCGCATCGAGAACGCGTCGGGCGCCGGCTATCCCGCGGGATGGAGCAACGGCTACCGCGCCGTCGCCTCGGCGGACCGCGAGGCGTGGCGCCGCGTGGCGACCTCCTACGACGGCAAGGCGCTGGAGATCCGCGTCACGCCCGAGGCCGACTGCACCTGGATCGCCTATTTCGCGCCCTACACGCAGGAGCAGCACGACCGCTTCCTCGGGCGCGCGACCGCGGACCCGCGCGTCGTCCACGAAACCATGGGCCGCAGCCTCGACGGCAGGCCGCTCGACCTGCTGCGCATCGCGACGCCCGGCGAGGGAAAGCGCGTCGCCTGGGTCATCGCGCGCCAGCACGCCGGCGAGACGATGGCGTCCTATTTCCTCGAGGGCTTCGTCGGCCGCCTGCTCGAGGCGCATGACGAGGTCGCGGCGGCGCTGCTCGAGCGCTTCGTCTTCCATGTCGTGCCGAACATGAACCCCGACGGATCGCGGCGCGGCCACCTGCGCTGCAACGCCGCCGGCGTCGACCTCAACCGCGAATGGGCCGCGCCCTCCGCGGCGCGCAGCCCGGAGATCCTCCATGTCCGCCACCGCATGGAGAAGACCGGCGTAGACCTGTTCCTCGACATCCATGGCGACGAGGCGACGCCGCACAACTTCCTGATCGGCTCGATGGGCGTGCCGAACCAGACCGAGGCGATGACTCGGCTCTTCCGCGACTATCTCGCCGCGCTGGTCGCCGCGACGCCGGAGCACCACGCGCATAACGGCAACTGGTCGCGCGACGCCGGCAGCATCAACCTCGCGATCGGCTCGTCCTGGGTCGCGAACCGCTTCCGCTGCCTCGCGATCACGGTGGAGATGCCCTTCGCCGACGAGGACGACGCGCCCGATGCCGTGCATGGCTGGTCGCCGCGACGCAGCCACCATCTCGGCCGCGCCCATCTCGACGCGGTTCGCGCGGTGGCGCCGCGCCTGCGCTGAGCGGGCGGCCGCTCAGCCGCCGTCGCCGACGACCGAGAAGGGCGCCCAGAAGATCGGGTGCGCGTAGGAGAACATGGTGCGCCCGCCCTCGACGAAGCCCGGGCCATCGATCAGCGCCAGCATCGCCTGCTGGGCTGCCTTCGCCCGCGCGAGGCCCGGATCCGCCGCCTGCCGCGCGAAGAGGTCCGTCGTCAGGGCCCGCGCGCTCGTCGTCTCGACCGGCCAGTTCGTCACCAGCAGCGCGCGCGTCCCGGCGTAGAAGAAGGCGCGGCCCAGGCCCGACACCGCCTCCGCCCCCGCGCCGTCGCCCGTCGCCGTGTTGCACGCGCTCAGCACCACCCAGTCCGCGTTCAGGCGCAGCCCCAGCACCTCGTCCATCGTGAGGAGGCCGTCGCCGTCGATGCCCGCCACCGCGGGCGCGGTCAGCGCGAGCGCAGGCTGCGTCAACCCGTTCAGGTCGCCAGGAACCAGGCCATGCGTCGCGAACATCACCACCTTGCGGTCGGCGAGGCCAGCCCCCTTCACGCGCGCCTCGCTCGCCTGCACCCCCAGGAACACGTCGGCGGACGGATCGGCCTTCAGTGCCACCGCGATGCTCCGAACCTCGTCCGCCGTGTCCGGAAGCCGGGGCAGGCTCGCCAGTTCCGCGCTCGCCGAGGACTGTGTCTGCGGGGCGTTGCGCCGCACCAGCGGAATGCCTCGCGTCTGGAGCCCGCGCGTCGCCAGCTGCGCCACCTGCACGCTGCCCGTCGCCGCCTGCTCCGCGCTGAAATACGGGTCGCCGAAGCCTATGAACGGCTTGCGCGACGCCTCGCCGGGCGGAAGTCGGCGCAGCGCGCCCAGCGACGCGACCGACGGGAGCTGCGTCACCGCCTTCTCGCGCGCGAGGAACGGGACCTGCGCGTAGCCCGAGAACAGCGCGCGGCCCGCCACGTCCGTCGGGGTCGCGGCGGGGCGCGTCACCAGCAGCGAGAACGGCACCTGCCCAAGCGCCTTGTCCGGCACCACCAGGAGGCTGTCCGCCCCGGCCAGCCCCTGCCGGACCGGCGCGAGGAACTGCTCGTGCAGGCGATGCGCGAGCGCCACGTCGAAGGCCGGGATGTCGCCCAGCGTAGCCGCGTTCGGGTCCAGCGCGCGGCGCAGCTGCGCCACCGAACGCGCGATGTCGCGGTCGCCGGCCGCGACCGCCGCGAAGGCCACCGGACCGCTCCTCGGCACCGCCCAGACGAAGCTCTTCGCGTTGCCCACGTAGACGCTCACCAGCGCCTCGCCCGCGCGCAGCTGCGACTGCACCTCCGCCACCGTCGCGGGCCGCGGGTCGATCAGGCTCGCGTAGTCCGGGAAGCGGCGCTCGATCTCCTCGCGCAGCGAGGCACGCGCGCGGCGAAGCGTATCGATGCTCGTGCGCAGCGACGCCGTCGCCGCCGGATCCTGCTGGTTCGCGGGCGACGACAGGATGTTCGACAGCAGCCCGAACTGCGCCGCGATCTGCTTGCGCGCGTCCTGCTCCTGCCGGACCAGCGTCGCGAGGTTCGGGTCGCGGATCCCGGAGCGCGCCGCGCTCTCCGCCAGCGCGCGCTGGACGCCCTGCGCGCGGGCCGCGTCCGCCACGCGGAACGCCTCGGCCGCCGGGTCGAAGCCGCCGCCCGTTGCCGCGGGCAGCGTGCTCAGGAGGTCGATGTAGCTCTCGAGCACGAAGCGCTGCACGCGCTCGCGCAGCGCGCTGCCGTCCTCGTCCTCGCTCTGCCGCGACGCCTGCAGCAGGATGGAGACCGACCGACGCGCGGAAGCCGGCGAGCGCGTCCTCCC
>VGDA01000293.1 GCA_016869915.1 Alphaproteobacteria bacterium | reverse complement strand
GTCGCGCGCGAGCTGCTGCACCGCCGACAGCACCTCGCCGACCAGCTCGGGGTCGAGCGCGGAGGTGATCTCGTCCAGCAGCAGGACCTTGGGCTCCATGGCGACCGCGCGCGCGATGCCCACGCGTTGCTGCTGGCCGCCGGAGAGCTGGCCCGGCAGGTTGGACATGCGGTCGGACAGGCCGACGCGCGCCAGCCAGTGCTCGGCGCGCGCGCGCGCCTCCGCCTTCGGCATGCCGCGTACCTTCGTCAGGCCAAGCATGACGTTCTCGAGCGCGGTCAGGTGCGGGAAGAGGTTGAAGAGCTGGAAGACCATGCCGATGTCGGCGCGGATGCGCGCGAGTTCGCCCTCGCGGCGCGGCTTGCGCCCGGGGCCGGGCGGCCCGTCATAGCCGACCTCGGTGCCGTCCACCCGGATCGAGCCCTCGTCGTAGGTCTCCAGCACGTTGATGCAGCGCAGCAGCGTGGTCTTGCCGCTGCCCGAGGGCCCGATGACGACCACGGCCTCGCCGCGCCCGACATCGAGGTCGACGCCCTCGAGGACGCGCGTCGGGCCGAAGGACTTCCCGAGGCCGCGGATGCGGACGAGCGGCTCTGTCATGTCATTCCCGGATATAGGCGAAGCGCGCCTCGAGCCTGCGGCTCGCGACGCTCAGCGCGTAGTTGATGGCGAAGTACATGAGCGCCGCGAGCACGTAGACGGGCAGCGGCTCGTAGGTGCGGCCGATGACCTGCTGGGCGGCGAGCATCAGGTCGACGATGCCGACCAGCGACACCAGCGACGATCCCTTGACCGTGTCGGTCACCGAGTTGACCCAGGGCGGCAGGAAGCGCCGCAGCGCCTGCGGGAAGACGACCCAGGCGAGGCGCTGCGCGAAGGTGAGGCCGATCGCCTTGCCGGCGTCGACCTGCCCGGGGGCAATCGAGGAGATGGCGCCGCGCGCGATCTCGGCGACATGGGCGGACTTGAAGGCGGAGAGCGCGATCACGGCGGCGGGGAAGGGCTGGAGGTTCAGCCCCGCGAACGGCAGCAGGTAGTAGACGCAGAAGATGAGCACCAGCAGCGGCGTGCCGCGCAGCACGTCCGAGCACAGGCGCAGCGGCAGGCGCACCCAAAGCGGCCCGTAGGCGAAGCCGACGCCGGCCGCGACGCCCAGCGCGAGCGAGGCGACGAGCACGACTGCGGACACGTGCAGCGTGACGAGCAGGCCGTCCCAGAGGAAGGGCAGGGTGCGGAGCGCGAAGTCGATCATCGCCGCCGCCCCAGCGAGAAGCGCCGCTCGAGCTGGCGCAGCGCCGCGAGGATCGCCCAGCCGGTCACGAGGTAGATCGGCCACACCACCAGCCAGACCTCGACTTGGCGGAAGGTGTTGGTCTTGATCCAGTTGGCGCCGTAGGTGAGCTCCGGCACCGCGATCACCGAGGCGAGCGAGGTGTCCTTGAACAGCGAGATGAAGGCGTTCGACAGCGACGGCAGGACGACCCGCAGCATGATCGGCAGGCGCAGCTCGACGAAGCGCTGCCACGGCGTGAGGCCGATCGCCTTGCCGGCGTCGATCACGCCCCTAGGCACGGCGTCCAGCCCGGCGCGGAAGACCTCGACGAGGTAGGCGCCGGAATAGATCGCGAGCGTGGCGACGAAGCTCGTCGTCGCGTCGTAGGCGAAGCCGCCCGCCGAGGGGATGCCGTAGAAGACGAGGTAGACGAGCAGCAGCAGCGGGACGTTGCGGACGAACTCGACATAGGCGGCGACCGCGCCGCGCGTCCAGCGGTTGCCCCCTGAATGCGCGAGCGCGAGCGCCAGCCCGATCACGCAGCCGATCAGGATGGAGACGAAGGCAAGCTGGACCGACAGGGCCAGGCCCCACCAGAGCTTGTCCGCGTACTTCCAGACGAAGTTGAAGTTGAGGTGGTATTCCAAGCCGGCGCCTCGGCGGCGGGCGCGTGCGCGTCCCGCCGCCGTCCCGCGCGCTTCAGATGTTGGGGAAGCCGGGCGTGCGCCGCGGCGGCTTGGCGCCGAAGAACTCGTCGAGCGCCTTGTCGTACAGGTCGGTCTGGTGGCCGTGCATGTTGACGTTCAGGCAGGTATCGACGAAGCGCGACCAGTCGAGGTCGCCCTGCCGCATCGCCGCGCCGTAGAGCATCGTCTCGTAGTGGAAGCCGGAGTCCAGGTACTTGTCCGGGTTGCGCTTCACCAGCCAGCCGACGGTCGAGAGGTCGACCACCGCAGCATCGACGCGGCCCGAATCGAGCGCCTGGATCACGTTGGCCTGGGTGTCGAGCTGCAGCACCGTGGCGGTGGGCAGGGCCTTGGCGACGAGCTTGTCGGCGTCGACGTTCTGCAGCACCGAGGCGCGCGCGGAGCGGCCGGCGTCGAGGAGCTCCTTGTGCGTCTTGAGCTTGCCCCTCGACGAGGTGAGCAGCGCGACGCCCTCGATGTAGTAGGGGCGCGAGAAGTTCACGAGCTGGGCGCGCGCCGGCGACATGGTCATGAACTGGATGACGATGTCGACCTTGCCGGTCGTGATGTTCGGGATGCGCGCCGCCGGCTCCTGGCGGACGAACTCGACCTTGGTCGGGTCGTCGAACAGGCCGCGCGCGAGGATGCGGGCGACCGCGATGTCCATGCCGGTGAGCTGGCCCCTGTCGTCCTCGAAGTGCCAGGGCGCGTTGGTCGAGCCCGTGCCGACGACCAGCCTGCCGCGATTCAGCACGGTGCGCAGCGTGCTGCCTGCGGGCGCCTGCGCGGCGGCCTGCTGCGCGGACAGCGTCGCGGTCGCCGCGACGCCGGCGGCCACGGCGGCGCCGACCCCGGACATCCTGAGGAAGTCGCGGCGCGCGGCCGCGTCGTTGTCGTTGCGTTCGGTCATGTCCTGTCCCCCTGGAGGGCGCGGCCCCCCGCCGCGCGAATGCCGGATCATGCGATGGCCGCTTGCCGCGCGGCAAGCGCAGCGAGGATCGCGTCGGTCGACCGCACCTGGCCGAAGACGCGCGCGAAGCCGCTCAGCGCCGCGACATGGTGGCGCTCGAGGAAGGTCGCCGAGGCGTCCTCGGCGATGATCGCGTTGAAGCCGCGGTCCGCGGCGTCGCGCGCCGTCGTCTCGACGCACATGTCGGTCGCCATGCCGGCGAGCACGAGCGTCTCGATCCCCTTGTTGCGCAGCAGCCACTCGATGCCCGTCGAGTTGAAGGCGCTGGAGGTGTTCTTGTCGACGACGAGCTCGCCCGGCGCGGGCGCGAGCTCGGCGACCACCTCGTGCTCGAAGGTGCCGCGATGCCAGAGCGTCGGCGTGCCCGTCGCCTCCTGCGAGGCGCCGTCGCGGCGGCGGCGGCGCGCGATCATGTCGCTGCCGTCGGGCAGCAGCGGGCCATGGCGCGTGAAGACCACCGGCAGCCGCGCCGCGCGGAACCCGGCGAGCAGGCGGCGCGCGTTGGGGATCGCGACGTCGACGAGCCGCGGCACGTAGTAGGCGGCGATCTCCGCGTAGCGCTCCGCCAGCATCGCCGCGACGCCGGCGCTCGGGTTGCAGCCGTAGTTCTGCATGTCGATGACCACCAGCGCGGCGCGCGCCCAGTCGATCGCGAAGTCGGGCCAGGGCATGTGCCAGCCTGGCAGCGTGGCGGGCGAGTCGACCTCGGGTGGCGCGCTCATCTCTTCTCCTCCTGCTCCAGTGCCTTCTCCATGTCGGCGCGGCGCAGCCAGACGAGGCCGAGCACCGCGAGCGAGGCGACCGCGACCGCGGCGAGCGCCTCGCGCAGCCCGATCGCGTCGGCCAGCGCGCCGACGCCGATGGCGCCGAGCGCGGCGCCCGTGTTGAGGCCGAGGCCGTAGAGGCTCAGCACGCGCCCGCGCAGGTCCTCGGTCGCGGCGAGCTGCACCAGCGTCTGCACGCCGGCCGCGCGCACGGCCATGCCGCCGCCGATCAGCGCGCCCATCGCCGCGGCGACCCAGAGCCCGGGCGCCACGGCGAAGCCGAGCATCGCGAGGCCGAGCACGAGCATCGAGGCCATGACGATCCGCAGCAGCCCCGGCCCGTGCGGCCGCGCCGCGAGATGGAGGCCCGAGGCGATCGCGCCGAGCCCCACCGCGCTGGTCAGCACCGAGACGGCGTCAACGCCGTCGTTGAGCTCGCCGCCCGCGAAGGCCGGCAGCAGGTCGATGATCGGCCGCACCGAGAAGGTGAAGGCGAAGTGCAGCGCCAGCAGCGGCGCGATCCCGCGATGGCGCAGGCAGAAGGCGAGCGCCGTGCCGATGGCGCGCAGCATCGGCTGCCCGTCGCCCGCCGGGCGCGCGGAGACATGCGGCAGGATGCGCCAGAACACGACGAGGTTGGTCGCGAAGAGCAGCGCCACGGCGACGAAGCAGGCGACGTTCCCCGCGAAGACGAGCACGACGCCGGCGATTGCGGGGCCCGCGAGCTGCGAGACGTTGAAGACGACGGAGTTGAGCGCGATCGCCGCCGGCACGTCGGCGCGCGGCACGAGCTCGCTGACGACGGCCTTGGACGCCGCCTGCGAGAGGCCGACCGCGATGCCCACCATCAGCGTCAGCACGACCAGGATCGGCAGGCTGATGTCGCCGGTGACGATCAGCAGCGCGACCGTCGCGGCCTGGAACACGGTGACCGCTTGCGCGGCAAGGACGATCCTGCCGCGCGGGAAGCGGTCCGCGAGCACGCCGCCGAAAAGCCCGAGCAGCATCGTCGGCGCGAACTTGAGGAAGCTGATCGCGCCCAGCCACGTCGCCGAGCCGGTGAGTTCCCAGACCAGCCAGCCCAGCGCCAGGCGCTGCATCCACAGCCCGATCGTGTCCGCCGCCTGCCCGGCGACGTACCAGCTGTAGGGCGCGCGCGTCGCGACGGCGACGAGGTGGCGCAGTCCCTGGTCGGCGGATGCGAGCCTGTCTTCCCTGCGGTCCATCGCCCCGTTCGCCTCCGCGCGCCATGCGCGCGCCCGCAATAGCCATGCTGCGCGCCAGGATAGCGGAGCCGCGCGCGGCTTTCCCGTCGTGCATCGCTGCCGCGCCCCGACGGGAATGCAATCCTGCCGTGCGCCGGCATGTCACAGAGGTGTGAACGCGGCGCGCGCATAGATTGCGCTACAACGACCCCATGCCGAAATGCGGGGTGGGGGGGGGTGGTCCTGATTGCCCACCCGAACCGGCGCCGGA
>VGDA01000292.1 GCA_016869915.1 Alphaproteobacteria bacterium | reverse complement strand
CGCGCTGATCGAGTTCGCCGAGAGCAACCAGATCCCCATCGCCAAGGACAAGCGCGGCGAGGCGCCGTTCTCCGTCGATTCGAACCTCCTGCACATCTCCGCCGAGGGCAAGGCGCTCGAGGATCCGTGGGAGGAGCCGGGCGAGTACGTGTATTCGCGCTCGGTCGCGCCCGAGCAGGCGCCCGACAAGCCCGAGTACGTCGAGGTCGAGTTCGAGAAGGGCGACCCGGTGGCGGTGAACGGCCGCCGCCTGTCGCCGGCCGAGATGCTGACGGAGCTGAACGCGCTCGGCGGCAGGCATGGCATAGGCCGCCTCGACCTCGTCGAGAACCGCTTCGTCGGCATGAAGTCACGCGGCGTCTACGAGACGCCGGGCGGCACGATCTGGCACGTCGCCCATCGCGGCATCGAGTCGATCACGCTCGACCGCGGCGCGGCGCACCTCAAGGACGAGGTCATGCCGCGCTATGCCGAGCTGATCTACAACGGCTTCTGGTTCGCCCCGGAGCGCGAGATGCTCCAGGCGCTGATCGACAAGAGCCAGGAGAACGTCACGGGCACGGTGCGCGTGAAGCTCTACAAGGGCCATGCCCGCGTGGTCGGCCGCAAGGCGCCGCGCTCGCTCTACGACATGCGCATGGTCACCTTCGAGGCCGACCAGGGCGCCTACAACCAGCGCGACGCCGAGGGCTTCATCAAGCTCAACGCGCTGCGCCTGCGCCTCGGCGCGCGCGCGCGCGCGCGCTAGGCGAGGGACGGCATCCGGGGCGTCGGGGGACGGCGTCCCCGCCGCCCCGCCCCCGGGGGAGGGGGCGCCACGACCGCCGAGGGGAGGGCCGCATGGTCCCGGTCGAGTTCCACGCCATCTTCGCGCTGGCGACGTTCCTCGCGCTCGTCGTCGCGCTCATCCTCGACCTCGTCGACCTCGCGGTCGGCGGCATGCTCGCCGTCGCGGCCGTGCTCGCAGCCGGCATCCTCGAGCCGCAGGACCTGCGCTCGGCCGCGGCCGAGGCGGGCCCGACCCTGTCGCTGCTCTTCGGCGGCATGGTGCTGGTGCGCATCCTGACGCCGACCGGCCTGTTCGACGCGCTCGGCCAGGGCCTGGTGCGCGCATCCAGGGGCAGCGGCGCGCGGCTGCTCGTCGCCTTCACCCTCGCCGCCGTGCCGACCTGCGCCTTCCTGCCCAACGCCACGGTCATCCTCCTCTTCGCGCCGATCCTGCTGAAGGCCTGCGAGCGCATGGGGCTCGATCCCGTGCCGCCGCTCGTCTTCCTCGTCGCGGTCGCCAACTCCGCCGGCCTGCTGACGCTGGTCGGCGACCCCGCGACCTTCATCGTCGGCTCGGGCATCGGCATGACCTTCGACGCCTACCTGCGCGGCGTCAGCCCCTTCGGCTTCGTCGCGATCGGCGCGCTGCTCCTCGCCAGCCTCGTCGTGCTCCGCGGCACCTGGACGGCGCGCAGCGCCGGGCCGGTCGCGGAGGAGGAGGTCCGGCTCCACCGTCCCGCCTACATCGCCGCGGCGCTCGCGATCTTCGCGCTGCAGGTGCTGCTCTTCGTCTGGGGCGACATCGAGGGCATCAGCCCGCCCGAGGCGGCCTTCATCTGCGCGGCGCTCGGCCTGCTCGTGATCTACGGGCTGCGCGTCGAATCGCCCGGCGCCGTGCTCGTCGACGTCGACTGGCGCACGCTCATCTTCATCGCCTGCATGTTCATGATGGTGCAGGCGCTGATCCACACCGGCTGGCTGCAGGGCGGCTCGCGGCTGATGGCGTCGATCTTCGGCGAGCGCACGGCGCTGGCGGCGGTCGCCATGATCTGGGTCGTCGGGCTGCTGTCGATGGCGCTGCCCAACGTGCCGGTGGTCATCGGCCTTCTGCTGGTCGTGAAGGGCTACCTCGTCGAGATCGAGGCGGTGCCCGACGAGGCGCTCGGCGCGGGCTTCTCCAGCTGGCCCGCGCACCTGCTGCCGGTCTTCGTGGGCATGATGTTCGGCGCCACGCTTGGCGGCAACGCGACCGTGATCGGCGCGGCGGGCAACGTCGTGGCCGCGGGCATCGCCGCGAAGGCGGGCCATCCGATCAGCTTCATGCGCTTCCTGCGCATCGGCCTGCCGCTCACCCTGGCGCAGCTCGTCGCCTCGACGCTCTGCATCCTCTGGATGCTGCGCTGAGGATCAGGCGGCGGCGCGGGCCTCCAGCCTGCGCAGCACCAGCGCCAGCGCGACGCCGCCGGCGGAGGCCGCGAGCAGGACCAGCGGCGACCATGTCCAGCCGCCGGTCGCCGCCGCCAGCGCGGCGACCGCGGGCGGTCCCGCCATCTGGCCCAGGTTCGATCCCTGCATGACGAGGCCGTTGCTCGCCGCCGCCAGGTCGCGCGAGGGCGCGAGCGCGGGCACCGCGCCCAGCACGGCCGCGGGAAGGATCCCGCCCAGCATCGACAGCGCGATGCAGAGCGCGTAGCGCGGCGCGAGCGCCAGGCCGCCGGCATGGATGGCGAGCGAGCAGGCGCCCATCCCGGCATTGACCGCGAGCACGAGCGCCCAGCGCGGCACGCCGCGATGCACGAGCCAGCCACCGGCGAGGTTGCCCGGGACGTTGAGCGCCACGGCGAGGCCGGCCATCGCCGCCGCCATGCCAGGCGCGACGCCATGCTCCTCCGCCAGCAGCGTCGGCAGGAAGCCGAGCACGGCGAGGAAATGCAGCGTGTAGCAGGCGAAGATCGCGGCCAGCAGCGCGGGGCCCGGCGCCGCCAGCGTCGCGCGCAGCGCCGTCGCGAAGCCCGCCCGGGCCGGGCTGGCGGTTCGCGGCGCGTGGCGCGTGGCGCGCGCCAGCAGCAGGGCGAAGCAGGCCGCCGCGATGGCGTTGGCGAGCCAGAGCCCGCGCCAGCCCCACGGCCCGAGGGCGAGCGGCGCCAGCGCCAGCATGCCGGCCATGCCGGCCGGCATGTACGTGCTCCAGAAGCCGAGCGCGAGGCCGAGGTCGGCGGGCCGCGCGAAGGCGCGGATCAGCGCCGGCACCGCCACGACGACGGCCATGAAGCCGAGCCCCTCGGCGAAGCGCGCGGCGAGGATGCCGGCGGGCCCGCGCGCCATCGCGCCGGCCATGCCGGCCGCGGCGAGCAGCGCGAACCCTGCGAGCACGACGCGGCGATGGCCGAGCCTGTCGGCGAGCGCACCCAGCGCCATGCCTGTCGCCACGCCGAGGACGTTGAAGGCGGAGATGACCCACGCGCTCTCGGCGAGCGTCAGGCCGAGCTCCGCGCGCATCGCCGGCAGCGCCGCCGGCGCCTTGCCGATGTGGAAGGCGGCGACGATGCCCGCGCCGACCAGCGCGAGCACCGTTCCCCAGCGCGTCGCGCCGTCGCCCGCGCCGCCCTGCGCGGGCGCGTTCAGCGGCCCTTCGCCTTGCGCCAGGCCTGGAAGCGCGCGCGCACGGCCGGGTCGAGCATCGGGTAGAGGCCGAAGAGGCCGGCGCCTGCGTCGACGTTCTCCTGCACGAAGTCCTCGTAGACCGTCTGCTCGAAGGCCTCGCTGGCCACGTCCTCGGCGATCCCGGCGGGGATGCAGGCCACGCCCTCGCCGTCGCCGACCATGATGTCGCCCGGGTAGACCGCGACGCCGCCGCAGCCGATCGGCACGTCGAGGTCGACCGCGTGGTGGTGGATGAGGTTCGTCGGCGCCGAGGGGCGCGCGTGGTAGACCGCGAAGTCCATGCGCGCGATCTCCGGCGTGTCGCGGAAGCCGCCATCGGTGACCGCGCCGGCGCAGCCCTTGCGCATCAGCCGCGTGAGCAGGATGCCGCCCGCCGAGGCCGCGCGCGGGTCGCCGCGGCTGTCGACCACGAAGACCGCGCCGGCCGGGCATTCCTCGACGCCCTTGCGCTGCGGGTGCGCGCGGTCCTCGAAGACCTTCAGGACGTCGATGTCCTCGCGCGCGGGGATGTAGCGCAGCGTGTAGGCCGGGCCGACCAGGCGCGGCGCGTTCGGGTTCACGAGCTGCGGCCCCTGCAGGAACTGGTTGCGCAGCCCCCGCTTGAACAGGACGGTCGTGATCGTCGCGGTGGAGACCTGGGCGAGCTTGTCGCGCGCGGCGGCGGTGAGCATGGGTTGTCGTCCTTCCTCGTGTCCCTCTCGGGCCTCGTGTCCCTCTCGGGCCTCGTGTGCATCGTGCGCGCGAGCCTAGCGCAGCGCGCCGCGCCGCGTCGCGGGGGTCGCTTGCAACCCCGCCCTCGCGTGCTAGAAGTCCGGCCACCAGCCCATGGACGCCTCCCCGCCCGAGATCTCCGTCGTCGTGCCGGTGCGCGACGAGGAGGACAACATCGACACGCTGCTCGCCGAGATCGCGGCGGCGCTGGCGGGGCGAAGCATCGAGGTCGTCTATGTCGACGATGGCAGCGCCGACGCGACGCCCGCGCGGCTCGCCGCGGCGCGCGCGCGCATGCCCGAGCTGCGCGTCCTGCGCCATCGCCGCAGCGCCGGCCAGTCGGCCGCGCTGGTCACCGGCATCCGCGCCGCGCGCGGCGCCTGGATCGCGACGCTCGACGGCGACGGGCAGAACGACCCCGCCGACATCCCGCGCCTGCTCGCGCGCGCGGCCGAGGCCGACGCGCCGGCGCTGGTCGCGGGCTGGCGCGCGACGCGTCGCGACACGCGGCTCAAGCGCGTCTCCTCGCGCCTCGCCAACGCGGTGCGCGCGGCGCTGCTCGGCGACCGCACGCCCGACACGGGCTGCGGCCTCAAGGTCTTCCGCCGCGAGGCCTTCCTGCGCCTGCCGTCCTTCGACCACATGCATCGCTTCCTGCCGGCGCTGGTGCAGCGCGAAGGCGGCGTCGTGGTGAACGTGCCCGTCAACCACCGCCCGCGCGCCGCCGGGCGCTCCAAGTACGGCGTCATGAACCGGCTCTGGGTCGGCATCGTCGACCTGCTCGGCGTGATGTGGCTGCAGCGCCGCCCCGTGCGTCCGGAGATCGGGGAGGGCGGGTGAGCGCGCCGCGCGCCGCGCTCGCCTTCGCGGCGCTGCTCTGGGCGGCCTGCGTCGCCAGCGGCCTCGCGCTGCGCCCGCTGCTGCCCGTCGACGAGACGCGCTACCTCGCCGTCGCGCTGGAGATGTGGCAGCGCGGCGACTTCCTCGTGCCGTGGCGCAACGGCGTGCCCTACCACCACAAGCCGCCGCTGCTGTTCTGGTCGATGCATGCAGGCTGGACGATCC
>VGDA01000291.1 GCA_016869915.1 Alphaproteobacteria bacterium | reverse complement strand
ACATGGAGCTTCGCGCCCGCGGAACCTCGCCGGCGCTGCGCCCATATCTGGACGATGCGCCGGGCCACGACCGTCGCCAGCGCCAGCAGCAGGACGAGGTCGAGGTAGAGGAGAAGGAGGATTGCGACGGGATTCTGGGAAACCTGCCCCGTCGTCAGCTGGACATAGGTCGCCAGGCCCGACGCCGTGGCAGCGACCGCAAGCGCGACGGCCAGGCGCCCCGCGACGCGGCCGCGCAGGAAGCGCGACAGCCGCGCCGCAAGCGAGGCCGGCTGGCCGGGCGGCGCGGCGGGGCGCGGCGGCTGCGCTGCTGCTTGGATCTCCGACACGCCGGGATGATAGCCTCGGCGGCGCTCGAGCGCATCCGCGGCCCGCGTCCTCAGCCGAGGCCGCGCATCACCTGGATGTCGAGGTCGCGTATCTTCTTGCGCAGCGTGTTGCGGTTGATGCCGAGCACGTGCGCGGCCTTGATCTGGTTCCCGCGCGTCGCCGCGAGGGTCAGGAGGATCAGCGGGCGCTCCACCTCGCGCAGGATCCGGTCATGGAGCCCCGAGGCCGGAAGCCCCGACTGGTGGGCTTCGAAATAGGCCTTGAGGTGGCGCTCGACGGCGATCGAGAGCGAATCATCGGCGGCGACGGGATCGGCGGCCGGGACAGCGTGCGACTGCGCCGCGTCGGCGAGCTCGCCCGCGATGACGTCGATCCCGATGGTTTCCTGCGAATAGAGCGCCGCGAGCCTGCGCACGAGGTTCTCGAGCTCCCGCACATTGCCGGGCCAGCGATGCTGCTTGAGGCGCTCCAGGGCTCCGGAGTCGAGCGCCTTAGCCGGCAGCCCCTCGGCGGCGCATTGCGTGAGGAAGTGCTTAGCGAGCTCCGGTATGTCCTCCGTGCGCTCGCGCAGCGGCGGCAGCCTGATGGGCACGACGTTGAGGCGGTAGAACAGGTCCTCGCGGAACAGCCCCTGGCGCACGAGCTGTCGCAGGTCACGATGCGTGGCCGCCACGATGCGCACGTCCGCGCGCAGGCGCTGGCGCCCGCCGATCGTCGTGTACTCGCCCTCCTGCAGGACGCGCAGCAGGCGCGTCTGCGCCTCCAGCGGCATGTCGCCGATCTCGTCGAGGAAGAGCGTGCCGCCCTGCGCCTGCTCGAAGCGCCCGGCATGGCGCTGGTTGGCGCCGGTGAAAGCACCCTTCTCGTGGCCGAAGAGCTCGCTCTCGATCAGCTCGCGCGGGATGGCCGCCATGTTGAGGGCGATGAAGGGGCCGGCGCGCCGCTTGCCGTAGTCGTGCAGCGCCCGCGCGACGAGCTCCTTTCCGGTGCCCGACTCGCCGGTGATCATGACCGTGAGGTCGGTGCCCATCAGGCGCGCCAGCACCCGGTAGATCTCCTGCATCGCCGGCGAGCGGCCGATCAGGGGCAGCTTCTCCTGGCCCTCGTCCCCGTGGCCCGGCGCGACCACGCTCTCCCGCGGCTGGGTCAGCGCTCGCTGGACCGTGGCGACGAGGTCCTTCAGGTCGAAGGGCTTCGGCAGGTACTCGAAGGCGCCGCGCTCCGTCGCCTTCACCGCCGTCAGGAGCGTGTTCTGCGCGCTCATGACGATGACGCGCAGCTCCGGCCTGAGCTTGCGGATGCGCGGTACGAGGTCGAGGCCGTTCTCGTCCGGCATCACGACGTCGGTGATGACGAGGTCGCCCTCGCCGTCCTCGACCCATTTCCAGAGTGTCGAGGCGTGGCCGGTCGTGCGCACGTCGTACCCCAGCCGGGCGAGCGCCTGGGTCAGGACGGTCCGTATGGCCCTGTCGTCGTCCGCGACAAGGATCGTGCCGCCGCCTGCGCCCATGCGATGCCTACCCTGCCTTCGAAGCCGAGGCCCTTGGCTGCGTGTAGATCGGCAGTCGGACCCGGAAGACCGTCCTCCGGGGCTGGCTGTCGAATTCGATCACGCCGCCATGGTCGCCGATGATCTTCGCGACCAAAGCAAGACCCAGGCCAGTTCCGTTGGTCTTGGTCGTCACGAAGGCGTCGAACAGGTGCGGGCGGAGGTCCTCGGGGATGCCCTCGCCATTGTCGTGGACACCGACCACCAGTGGCAGGCTCATCGGGGCGTCGCTGCCGGGGACCGCGAGGCGGATTCCGTGCTGGTAGGCGGTGGCGAGCGTGATCTCCCCGCCCGTCGCCGGGCAGGCCTCTGCCGCGTTCTTGACCAGGTTCAGGAAGACCTGGACCAGCTGGTCGCGGTTGCCGAAGACCGGTGGCAGCGAGGGATCGTAGACCTCGATGAAGCGCACCTGGCGCGCGAAGCCCGCCTGCGCGATCAGCCGGACATGCTCGAGGACCTGGTGGATGTTCACCGGGCCGCGCGAGGGCGGCCGGCTGTCGGAGAACACCTCCATCCGGTCCACGAGCGCGCAGATCCGGTCGGTCTCCTCGGTGATGAGGCGCGTGAGCTCGCGGTCCTCGGCGGGCACCGACTGCTCGAGCAGCTGCGCGGCGCCGCGTATGCCGGAAAGCGGGTTCTTGACCTCGTGCGCCAGCATCGCGGCCATGGCGGTGACGGAGCGCGCCGCGTTGCGGTGCACGAGCTGGTGGTCGATCTTGCGCGCGATGGTCCGCTCGTGGATCGACAGCGCCACGCTGCCGTCGCCATCACCCAGCGCCGAGGCGGTGACGGTGGCGAAGCGCGCGCCGATGCGCGGCCCTTCCAGACTGATCCCGTCCTCGGACACCGACACGCGACGGTCCCGCGCCTGCCTGACGAGGGAGAAGATCGGGCTGTCCGCGGAGAGATGCGCGCGCAGCGACGAGCCCGCGAGCACCGGGCTGGACGCATCGAGGAAGCTCTCCGCCGCCGCGTTGACCAGCACGATGCGATCCGCGGCGTCGAGCGCGATGACGGCCACCGGCAGCGCCGAGAGCACGCCCGCCACGTCGACCGGCAGGGGCTGGCTGCCCGCGCGCCGCGACCGCGCCGGCTGCATCAGCGCGCGCTCACGCGGCGAGCTTTCCGAGCGCAGGGTCCCACGCTGCGCGGATGGCGTCGCGGATCGCGTGCGGATCCGTCATCGTCATCGCGCGCGCGCGGAACTCCGCGGCGCCCGGGAAGCCGCGCGCGTACCAGCCGACATGCTTGCGCGCCATGCGCAAGCCCGTGTCGGTGCCGTAGTGCGAGAGCATCGCGTCGAAATGCTCGACCAGCGTGTCGCGCTGGACCTCGGGCGGGGGGTCGGGCAGGCGCTCGCCGGTGGCGAGGAAACGGATGACCTGCGACGGGAACCACGGCCGCCCGCAGGCGCCGCGTCCGATCATCACGCCATCGGCGCCGGACTGCGCGAGGGCCTGCGCGGCGGCGTCGAGCGTGGTGATGTCGCCGTTGACGACGACGGGGATCGCCACCGCCTCCTTCACGCGCCGCACGAAGGCCCAGTCCGCCCTGCCCTCGTAGAACTGGCAGCGCGTGCGGCCGTGGATGGTCACCATCCGGATGCCGCATTCCTCCGCGATGCGCGCGAGGCGCGGCGCGTTGAGCGAGGAATGGTCCCAGCCCATGCGCATCTTCAGCGTCACCGGGATGCGAACGGCCTTGACGGTGGCCTCGAGGATCCGCGCCGCATGGACCTCGTCGCGCATCAGCGAGGAACCGGCATGGCCGTTCACGACCTTCTTCACCGGGCAGCCGAAATTGATGTCGATGAGCGCGGCGCCGCGGTCCTCGTTCAGGCGCGCCGCCTCCGCCATCACGGCCGGCTCGCAGCCCGCGAGTTGGACGGCCATGGGGAATTCCTCGGGCTCGCTGCTCGCCATGAGCAGCGATTGGCGCGTCTCGCGCACCATCGCCTGGCTCGCGATCATCTCGGAGACGACCATGCCCGCGCCCCAGCGCCGCACGAGGCGCCTGAACGGCAGGTCGCTGATCCCGGAAAGGGGAGCGAGGATGACGGGGGCCGAAAGGGAGATCGGGCCGATCGAAATGCTCATTTTTTGATCAGCATGCCTTGTGGCTAATCTCTCGCCACTTAAAACACGAATGACGCAATGCAGCAACCCGGCATTATCCTGCGGCATGGACTCCACGGAAAACCGATGATGGCAGCAAGGCCGCGCCAACGCCCCGCGCATGGCGCCTTCCCGCCCCTCCACCATCCATCGATGCTCGTCGCGACGGTGCTGGGCGTCGGGCGCATCCCCGTCGCGAGCGGCACCTTCGGCTCCCTCGCCGCGCTTCCGCTCGGCTGGGCGGTCGCGAGCTGGGGAGGCTCGGTGGCCCTGCTCGCGGCCTCGGCCCTGGCCTGCATCGTCGGCACCCTTGCCGCGTCGCGCATCGTCGGCCGCGACGGCGACGCCGATCCGGGCTTCATCGTCATCGACGAGGTCGCCGGCCAGTTGCTCGCCCTCGCCTTCGTGCCGCAGGAATGGTGGGCCTGGGCGATCGCCTTCGCGGCTTTCCGGGCTACCGACATCCTGAAGCCCTTTCCCGCGGGATGGTGCGATCGAAACATCGGCGGGGGGATAGGCGTGGTGGCGGGCGTGCAGGCGGGCGTCGCGGCATGGGCGCTGTGCAGCTTCACGCCCATCGGAGGGGTGCTGCGTGCGCTCGGCGGCTGAACTCGCGCCTCGGGTGCTGGAGGCCTGCCGCCGCCGCAAGGCCATGCTGGCGACCGCGGAGAGTTGCACGGGCGGCATGATCGCCGCGGCGCTCACCGACATCGCCGGCTCGTCGGACGTCGTCGAGCGCGGCTTCGTCGTCTACTCGAACGACTCCAAGCGCGAGATGCTCGGCGTCGCGCCGGAACTCCTCGCGCGCCACGGCGCGGTCAGCGAGGAGGTCGCCCGGGCGATGGCGGAAGGCGCGGTGTCGCGGTCGCGCGCGGCGGTCGCGGTGTCGGTGACCGGCGTGGCCGGTCCCGGCGGCGGGACCGCGGCGAAGCCGGTCGGGCTGGTTCATCTCGCCTGCGCCATGGACGGGCGCGCCACGCTGCATCGGCGCGCGGTCTTCATGGGCGATCGCGCGGCCGTGCGTGCCGCGACCGTGGACGCGGCACTCTCTCTCTTGCTGGCAATGCTTGGAGAGGACGTCGCGCCGTCCCAGGCCGGGCCCCGCCCGTCGACTTCCGAGAATGGTCGGAGCGGCGGGATTTGAACCCACGACCCCCAGTCCCCCAGACTGATGCGCTACCAGGCTGCGCTACGCTCCGACCGGCTCGGATCCCTTGCGGGAAGGCGGCGGACTATACGCAAGCC
>VGDA01000290.1 GCA_016869915.1 Alphaproteobacteria bacterium | reverse complement strand
GCACCATCCCGGTCGCGACGACGGTCGTCGCCGTGCCGATGATGCAGTGGCCGCACATCGGCACGTACTCATCCTGCTCCATGATGACGACGGAGAAGTCCGCGCCCGGGCCCTGCGGGGGCAGGAGCAGGACCGAGCACATCATGCCGCTGCCGCGCGGCTCGAAGTTGAGCATGCGTCGCAGCGCGTCGTTGTTGCGCCAGAGCCAGGCGCGCTTGTCGAGGAGCGTCGCGCCGGGCGGGACCGGGACGCCACCGACGATCACGCGCGTCGGGTTGCCCTCCGTGTGGGAGTCGACGGTGTTGATGGTACGCCGGAAGCCGATGGCCATGGATGGACTCACTCGTACCAGAGGTCGGGAAGCGTGTAGCCGTCGCGGAACGGGTCGGTCGGGTCGTAGCCGTGCTGGAAGATGCCGGTGATCCAGGCCTGCCCCGCGATGGTGGTGACGATGCCCGGGCGGTCGCCGACCCGCGTCTCCGACGCGATCGCGCCCTCGAACTCCGAGCCGATGATCGAGCAATGCGTGAAGCCCTCGCCCGCGTTCAGCAGCCCCTTGGCGTGCAGCACGGCGAGGCGGGCCGAGGTGCCGGTGCCGCAGGGGCTGCGGTCGATGCGCCCCGGCGACACGATCACCGCGTTGCGGCTGCGCGAGCCAGCGCCCTCGAAGGGCATGGCGAACTCGGTGAAGGTGATCGTGTGGATCCCCGGGTTCTCCGGATGCACCACCGGAAGCTGCTCCGCGGCGGCGCGCTTGATCCGCTGGCCGGTCGCGACGAGGTCGCGCGCCTCGTGCGGCTTGACCTCGAAGCCCAGCGACTTCGCGTCGACGACCGCGAAGAACGCGCCGCCATAGGCGACGTCGAGCCTGACCGTGCCCATGCCCGGCACCTCGACATGCGCGTCGAGATGGGTGGCGAAGGACGGCACGTTGGTGAAGCGCACGCGCAGCACCTTTCCGTCGCGGCAGGTCGCGACGACGCCCACGAGGCCGCCCGGCGTCTCGAGAACGAGCCGCGTCTCCGGCTCCACCATCTTCAGCATGCCGGTCTCGAGCAGCACCGTCGTCGTGCAGATCGTGTTCGACCCGGACATCGGCGGGTAGTCGGTGGACTCCATGATGATGAACCCGGCGTCGGCCCGCGGGTCGCAGGGCGGCACGACGAGGTTGACGCAGAGCGTCGGCTTGCCCCGCGGCTCGAGGAGCAGCCACTTGCGCAGGTCGTCGCCCTCGGTCTCGAGCCAGCGCTTCATCTCGAAGACGGTGCGTCCCGGCGGGGGCAGCACGCCGCCCGTGATGACGTTGTTCTCCTCGCCGCCGACCTGGCAGCCGACGACCGTCACCGTGCGCGCGAAACGCATGCTCTTCCCCCCGAGCCGAGGCCCGCGCAACGAAGCGCTTGCATCGGCGTTCCACCGTGAATGATGCTCGCCCGCGATGTAAAGCGCGATCTCTCGCGAGGGGGCGAAGGGTGGGATTCAGGCTCGACGGACGCAAGGTCCTCGTCATCGGCGGATCGGCGGGCATGGGCCTCGCGACCGCGGAACTCGCCGCCGACCACGGCGCGGACCTCGCGATCGCCGCGCGCAATCCCGGACGGCTCGAGGCGGCGGCGAAGGCGCTCGAGGCGCGCGGCGGCCGGCCGGTCGCGCGCCGCGCGCTGGCCGTCGAGGACCGCGCCGCGGTCGCGCGCTTCCTCGCCGACGAGGCGCCCTTCGACCACCTCGTCCTGCCGGGTTCGACGGTGAAGCCGCTCCTCTACTCGGAGCTGGACGACGCCAATGCGCGCGAGGCATTCGAGAGCAAGTTCTGGGGCCCGTTCTGGGCCGCCTGGGACGCGCGCCGGCACATGCGCAAGGGCGGCTCGGTGGTGTTCTTCACGGGCGTCGCCGCGGAGCGGACGGTCAAGGGCTACGTCATCGGCGGCTGCATCAACGGCGCGCTGAACGCGGGCGTCCGCTCGCTGGCGCTCGAGTTCGAGGAGCTCGGCCTGCGCTGCAACGTCATCGCGCCGAGTCTGGTCGACACGCCGCTGCTCGACGCCGTCCACGCGCACGACAAGGCCGAGCGGCTCGCGGCGATGGCCGCGCGGCTTCCCGTCCGCCGCGTCGGCACGGCCGAGGAATGCGGCATGGCCGCGATGCTGCTCATGGCCAACGGGTTCATCTCGGGCGAGGTGCTGACCGTCGATGGCGGCCACCGCGCCCTTCCCTGACACGGCAGGAGGAATCGTTCCCATGTCCGGAAAGATCGCGCGCGGCATCCTCGTCACCGGCTCGGGCAGCGGCATCGGCGAGGCGATCGCCCGCCGCCTCGCCGGGCCGGGCACCGGCATCCTCCTGCATGCCGCGCATAACCGCGCCGGCTGCGAGCGTGTCGCCGAGGCCCTGCGCGGGCAGGGCGCGACGACCGCGATCGAGACCGGCGACCTCGCGGAGCCCGGCAAGGGCGCTTCGCTGGTGGAGGCCACCCGCGCGGCCTTCGGGCGCGTCGACGTCCTCGTCGCGAATGCCGGGTTCCCGGACCGCAAGCTCATCGGCGAACTCACGCGCGCCGACCTCGACTACATGTACGCGGCGATGCTCGGCGGGCTCTTCGAGATGCTGACCGCGGCCGCGCCGTTGCTCGCGAGGGGGACCCATCCGCGCGTCGTCGCGATAAGCACGCATTGCGCGCACGTCTTCCGCAACGACTACCCGGTCTATCCCGGCTCCGGCCCCATAAAGGCGGCGATGGAGACGATGGTCCGCGCCGCAGCCACGCAGTTCGCGCCGGACGGCATCACGGTGAACGCCGTCGTGCCTGGCCTGATCCGCAAGCCCCACAACACCGAGCAGTTCCTGTCCAACGCCGAATGGTCCGCGCTGGCCGCGAAGATCCCGCTGCGACGCATCGGCGAGCCCGACGAGGTCGCGGCCGCCGTGGCCTTCCTCGCATCGCCCGACGCCTCCTACATCACCGGGCAGTGCATCCACGTGAATGGCGGCTTCATCTGAGGCCGCGCCCCGGACACGCATGCCCCTCCCGCCGCCCGTCGCCCGCCAGCCCGTCCATCTCCGCCGCATCGAGTGCCGCGGCTATCGCCGCGACGACGGGCTGTGGGACATTGAGGGGCGGATGACCGACACGCGCGAGGAGGACCTGCAGCTGCGCGCGGAGCCGCGCCTCGTGCCGGCCGGCGAGGCGCTCCACGACATGTGGGTGCGGCTGACGCTCGACGACGAGATGGTCGTGCGCGCCGTCGAGGCGTCGACGGATGCCGCGCCAGCCTCGACCTGCGGCGGCGCGGTCGCGCCGATGCAGGCGCTCGTCGGCCTGCGCATCGCCGCGGGATGGACGAATGCCGTCAAGGAGCGGCTTGGCGGCCCCCGCGGCTGCACGCACCTGATGGAGCTCATGTGGCCGGTCGCGACCACGGCGTTCCAGACCATCGCTGCGAGCCGCGCCAGCCTCCTCGGCGCGCCGGGGAAGGACGGCCGCAGGCCGGCCAAGATCGACAGCTGCTGGACCTACGCCGCCGACCGCGACATCGTCCGGCGCTTCTGGCCCGCGCACTACACCGGCGCGGGCTGAGCCAGTTCAGCCCGCCGAGGGGAAGAGGATCCCGGGACCGAGCTCGTCGACCGAGCGCACGCCGAGCAGGCCGAGCGTGCGGTCGATCTCCGCGCGCAGGATGGACAGCGCCCTCGCGACGCCGGCCTCGCCGCCGGCCGCGACGCCGTAGAGCGTCGCGCGGCCGAGCATGACGGCGTCCGCGCCGAGCGCGATCGCCTGCACGATCTCGGGGCCGCGCCGGAATCCCGAGTCCACGAGGATGGTGAAGCCCGGCCCCGCGATGGCGCGCGCGGCGGCGACGAGTTCGAGCGGCGCGATCGCGCGGTCGAGCTGGCGGCCGCCATGGTTGGAGAGGACGATGCCGTCGACCCCGGCCTTCACGGCGAGGCGCACGTCCTCCTCGTTCTGGATGCCCTTGATCACGAGCTTGCGCGGCCAGGCCTTGCGGATCTCCGCGACGAGGTCCCAGTCGAGCGACTCCCGCTGGTTCGCGCCGATCCAGCGCGCGATGCCGAAGCCACCGCGCTGCGCCTCCGGCACGAATTCCGCGAGGTTGAGGAAGCGCGGCAGGCCGCGGCCGAGCACCTGCGCCAGCCACGTCGGGTGCGCCAGGATGTCGAGCTTCGAGCGCAGCGACAGCTCGAGCGGCCGGACGTAGTTGCGCCGGTCCCACTCGCGGTTGCCCAGCACGTGCGTGTCGACCGTGAAGAGCAGCGCCTCGCAGCCCGCCTGCTCCGCGCGCGCGACCAGCCGGCGCCAGACCTCGTCCGGGCCGAAGACGTAGAGCTGCCACCAGTGGCGCAGCCCCGGCACCGCGCCGATGTCCTCGACGCGTATGTTGGATACGGTGCTCTGCGAGAATGGGATGCCCGCGGCCGCGGCGGCGCGGGCGAGGCAGAGATCGGCCTCGTGCCACAGCATCCCGTTGAACCCGGTCGGCGAGATCGCGATCGGAAGCGCCATGCGCCGGCCGAAGACGGTCCGCCCGAGGTCGCGGCCGTCGACGTTGCGCAGGACGCGCGGGCGGAAGGCATGGCGGTCGAAGGCCTCGCGGTTGCGCCGGAGCGTGAATTCCTGCTCCGCGCCGCCCTCGAGGTACTCGGCGCTGAAGCGCGGCAGCCGGCGCATCGCGATGGCGCGCAGGTCGTCGATCGTCTCGGCGCGCGCGGGATCGCGCTGGAAGGCGCGGCGCGGGAAGCGGCCACCCTCCATGGACTCGGCGGGTCGGGGCAGGAAGCTCATGGCGTCTCGTCCTCGCTCGGGCCGCTGGCGGCCGGTGGCTGCTGGAGATGGCGCTCGACCGCGCGCGCGAGCCGCCGCGCGCCTTCGACGAGGCGGTCCTCGGGGTTGAGCGTGAAGTTGAGGCGCAGGCAATTGCGCAGCCCGCCGGTGGCATCGAAGACCGCGCTCGGCGCGTAGGAGACGCCCTCGGCCATCGCCGCGGCCCAGAGCGCGCCTGTGTCGAGGCCGGGATCGCGCGCGCGCAGCCAGAGGAACATGCCGCCGACCGGCGCCTCGAACGCGAAGCGCCGAGACAGGTGCTCACGCGCCGCGGCCACGAGCGCGTCGCGCCGGGCGCGATAGGTCTCGATCATGCGGCCGTGGAGCGCGCGGTCGACGCCGGCCTCGAGCAGTTCCAGCGCCACGGCCTGCACGAAGCTGCTGGTGCCGATGTCGGAGCCCTGCTTGGCCATGCAGATC
>VGDA01000289.1 GCA_016869915.1 Alphaproteobacteria bacterium | reverse complement strand
CGCTCGACGTCGGCGCCATGACGCCCCTGCTCTGGGGCTTCGAGGAGCGCGAGAAGCTGATGGAGTTCTACGAGCGCGCCTGCGGCGCGCGTCTCCACGCCAACTACTTCCGCCCGGGCGGCGTCGCGAGCGACCTGCCGCCGAAGCTCGTCGACGACATCCGCGCCTGGACCGGGCGCTTCCCGAAGATCGTCGACGACATCGAATCGCTCCTGACCGACAACCGCATCTTCAAGCAGCGCACGGTCGACATCGGCCGGGCCACGGCCGAGGAGGCGCTGGCCTGGGGATTCTCCGGCCCGATGCTGCGCGGCTCCGGCCTGCCATGGGACCTGCGCAAGGCGCAGCCCTACGACGGCTACGACGCCTACGACTTCGACGTGCCCGTGGGCAGGAACGGCGACTGCTACGACCGCTACCTCTGCCGCATGGAAGAGATGCGCCAGTCGCTGCGCATCATGGTCCAGGCTCTTGACGTCATCGCGCGCACGCCCGGCCCGGTGAAGACCGACGACAAGAAGATCACGCCGCCGACGCGCGGGGAGATGAAGCGCTCGATGGAGGCGCTCATCCACCACTTCAAGCTCTACACCGAGGGCTACCACGTGCCCGCGGGAGAGACCTACACGGCGGTCGAGGCGCCCAAGGGCGAGTTCGGCGTCTACCTGGTCTCCGACGGGACCAACAAGCCGTATCGCTGCAAGATCCGCGCGCCGGGCTTCGCCTTCCTTCAGGCGATGGACTTCCTCGGCAAGGGCCACATGCTCGCCGACGTCGTGGCGATCATCGGCTCGATGGACATCGTGTTCGGGGAGATCGACCGATGAGCGCCGCTCCGCATGCCGGCCAGGCGGCCCAGCCCGCGACCTTCGCCTTCGACGCCGCCAACCTCGATCGCGCGCGCGCGATCATCGCCCGCTACCCCGCGGGGCGGCAGGCGAGCGCCGTCTTGCCGCTGCTCGACATCGCGCAGCGCCAGGCCGGCAACTGGCTGCCGCGCGCGGCGATGGACTACGTGGCCGGCATGCTCGACATGGCGCCGATCCGCGTCTACGAGGTCGCGACCTTCTACTCGATGTTCAACCTGCAGCCCGTCGGCGCCTGGTTCTTCCAGATCTGCACGACCACGCCGTGCTGGCTGCGCGGGTCGGACAAGGTCGTCGAGGCCTGCCAGCGCAAGCTCGGCATCGGCATCGGCGAGACGACGGCCGACGGCAAGTTCACGCTGAAGGAGGTCGAGTGCCTCGGCGCCTGCGTGAACGCGCCGATCATCCAGGTGAACGACGACTTCTACGAGGACCTCGACGGTCCCTCGACCGAGAAGCTGATCGACGAACTCGCGGCTGGCCGCGTGCCGCCGCGCGGCTCCGCGATCGGCCGGCAGAAATCCGCGCCCGAGGGCGGGCCGCAGGTCCTGAAGGCCATGCCGCCCCGCTACGAATGGACGCTCGAGCCGCCGCCCGCTCCGCCGGCGGGCAGCGACGATTGAGGCATAGACATGCTCCAGGACAAGGACCGCATCTTCACCAACCTCTACGGCCTCCAGGGGCCGGACCTGCGCAACGCCATGGGGCGTGGCGACTGGGACCGCACGAAGGACCTGATCGCGCGCGGCCGCGACTGGATCGTCGCGCAGGTGAAGGATTCCGGCCTGCGCGGCCGCGGAGGGGCGGGCTTCCCGACTGGCATGAAGTGGTCCTTCATGCCGAAGGCCAATCCCGACGGCCGCCCGAGCTACCTCGTCGTCAACGCCGACGAGTCCGAGCCCGGCACCTGCAAGGACCGCGAGATCCTGCGCCATGACCCGCACAAGCTGGTCGAGGGCTGCCTGCTGGCGGGCGTCGGCATGGGCGCTCGCGCCGGCTACATCTACATCCGCGGCGAGTTCTACAACGAGGCGTCCTCGATCCAGCGCGCGATCGACGAGGCCTACGAGGCCGGGCTGGTCGGCAGGAACGCCTGCGGCTCGGGCTACGACTTCGACCTCTACCTGCACCGCGGGGCAGGGGCCTATATCTGCGGCGAGGAGACGGCGCTGCTCGAGAGCCTGGAGGGCCGCAAGGGCCAGCCGCGCCTCAAGCCGCCCTTCCCGGCGGCCTGCGGCCTCTATGGCTGCCCGACCACGATCAACAACGTCGAGACGATCGCGGTCGTGCCGACGATCCTGCGCCGCGGCGCGTCGTGGTTCTCCGGCTTCGGCCGTCCCAAGAACGCCGGCACCAAGCTCTTCTGCATCTCGGGCCACGTGAACCGCCCGTGCAACGTGGAAGAGGAGATGTCGATCCCGCTCAGGGAACTCATCGAGCGCCACGCCGGCGGCGTGCGCGGCGGCTGGGACAACCTGCTCGGCATCATCCCCGGCGGCTCGTCGGTCCCCGTCCTGCCGCGCTCGATCTGCGACACGGTGCTGATGGACTTCGACGCGCTGCGCGAGGTCCGTTCCGGCCTCGGCACCGCGGCCGTGATCGTCATGGACAAGTCGACTGACATCGTGAAGGCCATCGCGCGGCTGTCGAGGTTCTACATGCACGAGAGCTGCGGCCAGTGCACGCCGTGCCGCGAGGGCACGGGCTGGATGTGGCGCGTCATGACCCGCATGGTCGAGGGGCGCGCCGAGCTGGACGAGATCGACACGCTCGAAGACGTCACGCGTCAGGTCGAGGGGCATACGATCTGCGCGCTGGGCGACGCCGCGGCCTGGCCGATCCAGGGCCTGATCCGGCATTTCCGCCCGGAGCTCGAGAAGCGGATCAAGGACTACAAGCAGCGCGCGGGCCGCACGGCCCTCGCGGCCGAGTGAGACGGGGCGCGACATGCCGAAGCTGACGGTTAACGGAACAGAGGTCGAGGTCCCGCCGGGCGCGACCGTCCTCCAGGCCTGCGAGGTCGCGGGGGTCGAGATCCCGCGCTTCTGCTACCACGAGCGCCTGTCGATCGCCGCATGTGCCTCGTCGAGCAGGAGAAGGCCCCGAAGCCGATCGCGTCCTGCGCGATGCCCGCGGCCGACAACATGGTGATCAAGACCGACACGCCGCTGGTGCGCAAGGCGCGCAAGGGCGTGATGGAGTTCCTGCTGATCAACCATCCGCTCGACTGCCCGATCTGCGACCAGGGCGGCGAGTGCGACCTGCAGGACCAGGCGATGGCCTACGGCTTCGACCGCTCGCGCTACCAGGAGAACAAGCGCGCGGTGCCCGACAAGGACCTCGGTCCGCTGGTCAAGACCTCGATGAACCGCTGCATCCACTGCACCCGCTGCGTGCGCTTCGCCACCGAGGTGGCCGGCGTCGAGGAAATGGGCGCGGTGTTCCGCGGCGAGCACATGGAGATCTCGACCTTCGTCGAGAAGAGCCTCTCCTCCGAGCTCTCGGCCAACATCATCGACCTCTGCCCGGTCGGCGCGCTGACCTCGAAGCCCTACGCCTTCGTCGCGCGGCCCTGGGAGCTACGCAAGACCGAGTCGGTCGACGTCATGGACGCGGTCGGCTCCAGCATCCGCGTCGACAGCCGCTCCGGCGAGGTGCTGCGCGTGCTGCCGCGGGTGAACGAGGCGGTCAACGAGGAGTGGATCTCCGACAAGACGCGCTTCGCCATCGACGGGCTGCGGCGGCAGCGCCTCGACCGCCCCTATGTCCGCGGCGCCGACGGCAAGCTTGCCCCGGCGAGCTGGGACGAGGCGCTCGCGGCCGTGGCGCGCAAGCTCTCGGCCACGATCGGGTCGCGCGTCGCCGCGATCGCCGGCGACCAGGCCGATTGCGAGGCCATGGCGGCGCTCAAGGACCTGATGGCCGCGCTGGGCAGCCCGAACATCGACTGCAGGCAGGACGGCGCCAGGCTCGACCCGTCCTGCGCCGCCGGCTGGCGCTTCAACACCGGCATCTCCGGCATTGATCGCTGCGACGCGCTGCTGCTCGTGGGCACGAATCCCCGCTGGGAGGCGCCGATCGTCAACGCGCGCATCCGCAAGCGCTGGCTGGCCGGGCGACTGCCTGTCGCCGCGATCGGGCCGCAGCACGACCTGGCCTACAAGTTCGAGTATCTCGGCGCCGGCCCGCAGACGCTGGCCGACCTCGTCGACGGCAAGCTCGCCTTCGCGCAGGAGATGCGCGACGCGAAGGCCCCGATGATCATCCTCGGCCAGGGAGCGCTCGCGCGCGCCGATGGCGCGCAGGTCCTCGCGCTGGCGCGCCGCGCCGCCGAGGCGCTGGGCGTCGTCAGGGACGGCTGGAACGGCTTCAACGTCCTCCACACGGCCGCCGCGCGCGTCGGCGGGCTCGAGCTCGGCTTCGTGCCGGGGCAGGGCGGGCGCGACGTGCAGGGCATCCTCGATGGCTGCGCGAGGGGGGAGATCGACGTCCTGTGGCTCCAGGCCGCCGACGAGATCGACGTGGCGAGGCTCGGCAAGGCCTTCGTCGTCTACCAGGGCCACCATGGAGACCGCGGCGCGCATCGCGCCGACGTGATCCTGCCGGGCGCCGCCTATACCGAGAAGAACGCGACCTACGTGAACACGGAGGGTCGCGCCCAGCGTGCGCGCATCGCGAACTTCCCGCCGGGCGAGGCGCGCGAGGACTGGAAGATCCTGCGGGCCCTGTCGGAGCGCGTGGGCAGGAAGCTGCCCTACGACACGATCGCGCAGCTGCGCCAGCGCATGGCGGGCGCGAGCGCGGTCTTCGCGCGGCTCGACGAGCTGGTGCCGGCGGCCTGGGGCGCGTTCGGCGCCGACGGGCCGGTCGACGCGACGCCGTTCCGCTCGCCGGTCTCCGAGTTCCACATGACCTGCGCGATCAGCCGCGTGTCCGAGACGATGGCGAAGTGCATCGCTGCGCGGCAGGCGGCTCTCGATCCGAGGACCGGCACCGATGGCTGACTTCATCCATGGCTATGCGCTTCCCGGGGCGCTGATCGTCGCGAAGATCCTCGCGCTGGTCGTGCCGCTGCTCGTCACGGTCGCGATGCTGACCTATGCGGAGCGCAAGGTCATCGCCGCCATGCAGCTGCGCAGGGGCCCGAACGTCGTCGGCCCCTTCGGCCTGCTGCAGCCCTTCGCGGACGCGCTGAAGCTGATCACCAAGGAGACCATCATCCCCGCGGGCGCCAACCGCGTCGTCTTCATCATGGCGCCGATGGTGACCTTCCTGCTCAGCCTCGTGGCCTGGGCGGTCATCCCCTTCGCGCCGGGCTGGGTGATCTCCGACATCAACGTCGGCATCCTCTACCTCTTCGCGATCTCCTCGCTTGGCGTCTACGGCATCATCATGGCCGGCTGGGCGT
>VGDA01000288.1 GCA_016869915.1 Alphaproteobacteria bacterium | reverse complement strand
GGCCGGGCGGGCGCTTCATCCTGCACGTGCCCAACGCCGAGGCGGTGTTCGCCGCGCGCATGCGCTACTGGGACGTGCTCGCCGAGGACGCCTTCACCCGCGCCTCGATCGCCCAGATGCTGCGTGCCTGCGACTTCTCCGAGGTCGCGTGCTTCGAGGACCGGCCGGTCGCGCATGGCGCGCGCAGCGCGCTGCGCGCGGCGCTCTGGCCGCTGCTGCGCGGCGTCATGCGGCTCTTCCTCGCGGTGGAGACCGGAGAGGACGGGCGCGAGGCGATCTTCAGCCAGTGCCTGCTGGCGGTGGCGCGGCGATGACGGCCCGGAATTCGAACGGCGGCGGCGGCGTTGTCGCCGCGCCCACTTCCATGCGGGGCGCGCGATGAAGATCCTCTATATCGGCTTCGACATCGAGGGCGTGGGCGGCATCGCCACCTACAGCCGCTACCAGGTGCGCGCGCTCAAGGCGCTGGGCTGCGAGGTCTTCGCGCTGTCGATCGACAAGCAGGAGCGCTTCGCCGAGCGCGGCCTCGTCGACCAGCGCTTCCGCTTCGCCAGCCGCGCCGGCGCGGTCGCGCGCGCTCTCGGCACCGTGGCGCGGCGAGGCTTCGACGCGCTGATGGTGAACCACGTCTACCTCGCCGGCCTCGGGCTGGTGGCGAAGCGGCTGAAGGGCACGCCCTACTCGATCAACGTCTACAACATCGACATCCTCTGCCCGCTGCCGCGGCTGCGCGAGCTCGCCTTCTCGCAGGCGGACCTCGTGCTCGCCGACTGCCGCTACACGATCGAGAACATGCCGCGCTTCCACCCGCGCGTGCCGCCGACCGGCCTGCTCTACGACCCGGTCGACGTGTCCTTCTTCCGCCCGATCCCGACCGCCGAGGCGCGCGCGGAGGTGATGAAGCGCTTCCCGTCGATCGGCGACATCGCCAGGCGCTTCGTCTGCGTGACGGTCGCGCACATGGCCGGGCCGCCGAACGACAACAAGGGCCATCGCCAGGCGATCGAGGCGCTGGCGCGCATGCGCGACCCGCGCTTCCTCTACCTCGTCGTCGGCGAGGGACCGGACAGGCCGGCGATCGAGGCCCATGCCCGCGCCCATGGCGTCGAGGACCAGGTCTTCCTGACCGGCCTCGTGCCGCAGGACGCCCTGCCCTTCCTCTATGCCTGCGCCGACGCGGCGATCCTCGTCGCCAAGGGCGGGCCCGGCCTCGGCGAGGCGGTGCCGCTCGGCCTGCTCGAGGCGGCCGCCGCGGGCGTGCCCTTCGTGTGCGGCAACGAGGACGGCTCGATCGAGGCGATCGACCCCGCGCGGCCCAACGGCATCGCGATCGACCCCTCCGACGTCGACGCGCTGGTGGGCGCGCTGCGCGAACTGGCGGGCGACGAGGCGCGCCGCCGCCAGATGGGCATCAACGGCAAGCACGTCGTCGACGACGTCTTCCGGCTCGAGCGCTTCACCGAGGCCCAGGGCGAGCATCTCGCGCGCCATCTCGGCTTCGCGCGCGCGAAGGTGGCGGCATGAGCGAGGGAACGACCAGGCTCTACCGCGAGCGGATCTACGGCCGCTACGTCGAGGCGGCCTGCGCCGAGGTCGCGCCGGCGACCATCGGGGGGCTGGCGCCGCGCCTCCCCTACCTGAGGCGCCTCGTGCGCGAGCACTTCCCCCAGCGCACCGACGCCGCGATCCTCGACCTCGGCTGCGGCCATGGCGCGCTGATCCATGTCGCGCGCGCGCTCGGCTACACCAATATCGGCGGCGTCGACGGCAGCCCCTCGCAGGTGGAGGCGTCGCGCCGGCTCGGGATCGAGGGCGTGCGCTACGGCGACATGTTCGAGGTGCTGCGCGCGCTGCCGCCCGCGAGCCTCGACGCCGCGGTCTCCTTCGACGTGCTCGAGCATCTCGACCGCGACGAGATCATCGCCTTCACCGACGAGGTGGCGCGCGTCCTCAAGCAGGGCGGGCGCTGGATCGTGCACGTGCCCAACGGCGCCTCGCCCTTCGCCGGCGCCGCGCTCTACAGCGACCTCACCCACGAGCTCGCCTTCACCGCCGAATCGATGACGCAGCTCGCGCTGTCCTCCGGCTTCCGCAGCGTCGCCTTCGCCGAGGACGAGCCGGTCGCGCATGGCGCGAAGAGCTGGCTGCGGCTGCTGGCCTGGCGCGCGATCCGCGCCTGCCTGCGCTTCTACCTGCGCGCGGAGACGGGCGCCGTCGCCCATCCCGTGCTGACCCAGAACTTCCTGGCGGTCCTGATCCGTTAGCATGTGCGGCATCAACGGCATCTTCGCGCATGGCGACGGCGCGCCGCCCGCCGATAAGGCCGAGCTGAGGCGCGCGCGGGAGAGCATGCGCGCGCGCGGCCCCGACGGCGCAGGCGAATGGTTCTCCGACGACGGGCGCGTCGCGCTCGGCCACCGGCGCCTGTCGATCATCGACCTACGCGAGGTCGCGGGCCAGCCGATGCGCGACGACGCGGGCGAGCTCGCGGTCGTCTTCAACGGCGAGATCTACGACCACCGCGCGCTGCGCGCGCAGCTCGAGGCTGGCGGCGCGCGCTTCCGCACCGACTCCGACACCGAGGTGCTGCTGCATCTCTGGCGCCGGCGCGGCCCCGCGATGGTCGAGGCGCTGCGCGGGATGTACGCCTTCGCGCTCTGGGATGCGCGCGCGGGCACGCTCTTCCTCGCCCGCGACCCCTACGGCATCAAGCCGCTCTACATCGCCGACGACGGCCGCACGCTGCGCTTCGCCTCGCAGGTGAAGGCGCTGCTGGCGGGCGGCGGCGTCGACGCCTCGCCCGAGGCCGCGGGCCATGCCGGGTTCTTCCTCTGGGGCAGCGTGCCCGAGCCCTGGACGCTGCATCGCGGCATCCGCGCCCTGCCCGCCGGATCCTCGCTGCTCGTCGGCCGCGACGGCCGGCGCGAGGAACGGCGCTTTTTCGACATGGCGGCGATCCTTCGCGAGGCAGCGCCGGCGCCCGCCTCGCCCGGCGCGCGCGCGGAGATGCTGCGCGCCGCGCTCGAGGACAGCGTGCGCCAGCACCTCGTCGCCGACGTGCCGGTGGGCGTGTTCCTGTCTGCCGGCCTCGACTCGACGACCATCGCCGCGCTGGCGGCCGAGGCAGGGACCGGCGACCTGCGCACGGTCACGCTCGGCTTCGAGGAGTTCCGCGGCGGCCCGATGGACGAGACCGTCCTCGCCGCCGAGGTCGCGCGCCAGCGCGGCAGCCGGCACGAGACGCGCTGGATCCGCGGCGAGGAATTCGCGGCCGCGCGCGGCGCGCTGCTCGACGCCATGGACCAGCCCTCGGTCGACGGCGTGAACACCTATTTCGTCGCCCGCGCCGCGCGCGAGGCCGGGCTCAAGGTCGCGCTCTCCGGCCTTGGCGGCGACGAGCTCTTCGCGAGCTACCCGAGCTTCCGCCAGGTCCCGCGCCTGGCGCGCGCCATGGCGCCGCTGCGCGGCCTGGCGCCGCTCGGCGCCGCGCTGCGCGCGCTCGCGGCACCGGTCGCCGGCGCCTTCACCTCGCCCAAGTACGCAGGCCTGCTCGAATACGGCACGCATGTCCCCGGCGCCTACCTGCTGCGCCGCAGCCTCTTCATGCCCTGGGAGCTCGACGCCGTGCTGCCGCGCGAGGTCGCGCGCGAAGGCCTCGACCGCCTCGCGACGATCGAGCACCTGGGCGCCGACCTCGACGGCGTGTCCGACCCGCGCCTGCAGGTGAGCCTGCTGGAATCGAGCTGGTACATGCGCAACCAGCTGCTGCGCGACGCCGACTGGGCGGGCATGGCGCATTCGCTGGAGATCCGCACGCCGCTCGTCGACGCGACCCTGCTGCGCGCCATCGCGCCGCTGCTCGCCGCCGGCGCCGACGCGCCGGGCAAGCGCGCGATGGCCGCCGCGCCGCGCCGCGCGCTGCCGGCCTCGATCCTCGACCGGCCGAAGACCGGCTTCGTCGTGCCGGTGCGCGACTGGATCGCGGGCGGCGCGGCGCCGGCAGAGCGCGGGCTGCGCGGCTGGGCGCGCCATGTCCACGCCGCCTTCGGGGGGATGTGAGATGCCCTGGCGCCGCATCCCCGACGACGTCCGGCGCGTGCTGGTCTTCCGCCTCGGCAGCCTCGGCGACACGGTCGTCGCGCTGCCGAGCTTCCATCTCGTGGCGCGTGCCTTCCCGCGCGCCGAGCGGCGCGTGCTGACCAACGTGCCGCGCAGCGCGCGCGAGACGGACCTCGACGCCGTGCTCGGCGGGACCGACCTCGTCCACGGCTACATGCATTTTGACCCGGCCGAGCGCAGCGCCACCGCGATCGCCGCGGTGCGCCGCTCGATCCGCGACTACGCGCCGGACGTGCTCGTCTACCTCGTCGAGCAGGGCTCGCGCCTGCGCACCGTGCGCCACCTCGCCTTCTTCATGAGCTGCGGCCTGATGAGCATCGTCGGCATGCCCGAGCTCAGCGCGGACGGCAGCCACGCCTTCGACCCCGACACCGGGCTCTGGGAAAGCGAGTCCGCCAACCTGCTGCGCCGGATTTCCGCGCTCGGCGAGGCCTCGGTCGAGGATCCCGCGCTCTGGGACCTCGGCTTCACGCAGGAGGAGCGCCAGCAGGCCGACGCCGCGCTGCGCGGCTTCGCGGGCGCCAGCGACTTCATCGCCATGGCGCCGGGCTCGAAGATCGAGGCCAAGGACTGGGGCGCGGAGAACTGGGCGCTGCTCGCCGGCGGGCTTTCCGCGCGCAGCACCGGCACCGGCACCGGCCTCGTCACCGTCGGCGGCCCTGCGGACCGCGAGCGCGCCGCGCGCGTCGCCGCTTCGTGGCGAGGCCCGCATCGCGACCTCTGCGGCACGGTCGCCCCCCGCGTCAGCGCGCTCGTGCTGGCGCGCGCGCGGATGCTCGCCGCGCATGACAGCGGGCCCATGCACCTCGCTGCCGCGGTGAGCACGCCGGTGATGGCGATCTTAAGCGCACGCGCGAGGCCCGGGATCTGGTTCCCGCGCGGCGAAGGCAACCGCATCCTCCACCGCGAGGTCGCCTGCGGCGGCTGCGGGCTGGAGACCTGCGTGGCCGAGCGCAAGCGCTGCATCACCGCGATCGGCGTCGGCGAGGCGGTCGCCGCCTGCCGCGACATCCTCTCCGCCCGCACCCATGCGGCCTGACCCCAGCGGCACATCCATGCGCAAGCTCCGCCTCGCCTATCTCGTCACCCATCCGATCCAGTACCAGGCACCGCTGCTGCGCCAGGTCGCCGCGCAGCCGGACATCGACCTCACCGCGT
>VGDA01000287.1 GCA_016869915.1 Alphaproteobacteria bacterium | reverse complement strand
CCAGGCCGCGCGTGAGTCCTCGCAGCCGATCCGCACGCGCACCGGCGGGTCGACCTTCGCCAACCCGGCAGACCCGCGCGCAGGCGGGCGCAAGGCATGGGAGCTGATCGACCTCGCGGGCTGCCGCGGCCTGCGGCGCGGCGGCGCGCAGGTCTCCGAGAAGCACTGCAATTTCCTAGTCAATGCCGGCGGCGCCACCGCGCAGGACATCGAGGATCTCGGCGAGGAGGTGCGCTCGCGGGTGGCCGATCGCTTCGGCGTCACTTTGCGCTGGGAGATCAGGCGAATCGGTTTACGGTCGATTTCCGTTTCCGGTTCCGGGTCATGAAGCGGCGCATTCTCGTTCTCATGGGTGGCATCTCGCGCGAGCGCGAGGTGAGCCTCGTTTCCGGCGCCGCGGCCGCCGAGGCGCTGCGGCGCGCGGGCCATGACGTGCGCACGCACGACCTGTCGCGCGACGTCGGCGCGCTGGTGCGCGAGATCGAGGCCCATCGCCCGGATGTCGTCTTCAATTCCCTCCACGGCAGGTACGGCGAGGATGGCTGCGTCCAGGGCCTGCTCGAGCTGATGGGGATCCCCTACACGCATTCCGGCGTCCGCGCCTCGGCGCTGGCCATGGACAAGCCGGCGACCAAGCGCGCCGTCGAGCAGGCGGGGATCCGCACGCCGCGCGGCCGCGTCGTGCGCCGCGACGACTTCGCGCTCGGCGACCCGATGCCGCGCCCGTTCATCGTCAAGCCCGTCGCCGAGGGCTCGACCATCGGCGTGCGCGTCGTCGCCGAGGGCGACAACCGCGACTGGTCCGAGGACTGGTCCTTCGGCGACGAGGCGCTGGTCGAGGAATACATCCCCGGCCGCGAGCTCACCGTCGGCATCATGGGCGAGCGCGCGCTCGCCGTGACCGAGATCCGCTTCGAGGGCGCCGCCTTCGACTACACCGCGAAGTACACGAGCGGCCATGCCAGCCACCTGCTGCCCGCGCCCGTGCCGGCGGAGGTCTACGACGCGGCGATGGACGCGGCGATGGTCGCGCATCGCGCGCTCGGCTGCGAGGGCATCTCGCGCAGCGACTTCCGCTACGATGACCGCCGCCCCGGCGCCGACGGCCTGTTCTTCCTCGAGCTCAACACGCAGCCGGGCTTCACGCCGCTGTCGCTCGTCCCCGAGCAGGCGAGCCATCTCGGCATCGGCTTCGCGCCCCTGTGCGAATGGCTTGTCGGGAGGGCGCGATGCCACGCATGAGCCCGATCGCCCGCCTCGCCGGCGCCCGGCGCCCGGCGACCCGCAGGCGCGCCCCGCGCCTGGCCTGGCTGCGGACCCGGCGCGCCGCGATCGCGGCGGCGTGCCTTGGCGCGATCGCCCTCGGCGCGGCGGGCATCGGCTTCCTCCACCGCATGGGCGTGCACGAGGCGATCGCCGACGGCGTGCGCGGCATCGGCGGCTCCGCGCTCCGCGCCAGCTCGCAGGCGGGCCTCGGCGTGCGCGAGATCGTCGTCGTGGGGAGGCGCTTCACGCCCGCGCAGGACATCGTCGCCGCCACGGGCCTGCGCGAGGGCGCCCCGCTCCTCGCCTTCGACCCGGCGGCGGCGCGCGCGGAGCTCGAGCGCATGCCGTGGATACGCTCCGCCTCGGTGGAGCGCCGCTTCCCGGGCACGGTGCGCATCGACCTCGTCGAACGGCGCCCGGTCGCGCTCTGGCAGGACCAGGGCCGCTTCTCCGTCCTCGACGAGGATGGCCGCGAGATCCGCGGCGCCGACCCCGGCGCCTTCCCCCAGTTCGTCGTGGTCATCGGCCCCGACGCGCCGCGCCACGCCGGGGAGCTGCTGCGCCTGCTCTCCCTCGAGCCGGACCTGGCCGGGCGCGTGAGCTCCGCGAGCCGCGTCGCCGGCCGGCGCTGGGATCTCGCCATCGCGGATGGCGGCCCGCGCATCCTGCTTCCCGAGACCGACCCGGGCGGCGCCCTCGCGAGGCTCGCCGACCTGCATCGCCGCGAGCGTCTGCTCGACAGGTCGATCGCGCAGATCGACCTCCGGCTCGCCGACCGCATGGCCCTGCGCCCGCTCGCGACCGCCTCCGCGGACGCGCCGGCCGGGCCGCCGCAGGGCGGGCGCCCGCGCGGCGCGATCCGCGGCAACTGACCGGGGAGATGGGAAGATGAGCCTCCGCAAGCCCCGCGCGCGCACCGGCCCGATCGCCGCTCTCGACATCGGCTCGACGAAGATCGCCTGCTTCGTCGCCCGCGCCGAGAGGGACGTGACGCGCGTCATCGGCGTCGGCCACCAGGTCTCGCGAGGCGTGCGCAACGGCGCGATCGTCGACATGGAGGCCGCCGCCGAGGCCATAACGAACGCCGTCTCGGCGGCCGAGCAGATCGCCGGGGAGACGCTCAAGAGCGTCGTCGTCGGCACGAGCTGCGGCGCGCCCGCCTCGCAGACCGTCGCCGTCGAGCTGGCCATCGCCGGGCACGAGGTCTCCGACGCGGACCTGCGGCGCGTCACCGGCAATGGCCGCGCCGTCCAGTCCTCCCCCAACCGCAAGCTGCTGCACGCGATACCCGTGAGCTACTCGATCGACGGCAGCCGAGGCATCCGCGACCCGCGCGGCATGTGCGGCGAGCGCCTCGGCGTGAACATGCATCTCGTGTCCGCGGACGCCGGCGCGATGCGCAACCTCGAGGCCGTGATCGGCCGCTGCCACCTCGACGTCGAGAACTTCGTCGTCGCGCCCTACGCGGCTGGGCTCGCCTCGCTGGTCGAGGACGAGATGGACCTCGGCGTCACGGTCGTCGACCTCGGCGGCGGCGTCACCTCGATGGCGGTGTTCTTCGACGGGCACTCCATCTGGAACGACGCGATCCCGGTCGGCGGCGGCCACGTCACCAGCGACATCGCGCGCGGCCTCTCGACGCCCGTGGTCTACGCGGAGCGCATGAAGACGCTGTTCGGCAGCTGCATGGCCGCGGGCTCCGACGAGCGCGAGGTGATCGACGTCCCCCTCGTCGGCGAGGAGGAGCACGACCACGCCAACCACATCCCGAAGTCGATCCTCACGGGCATCATCCGCCCGCGCATGGAGGAGACCTTCGAGCTCGTGCGCTCGCGCCTCGAGGCGAGCGGCCACCACAGGACCGCGGGCCGGCGCGTCGTGCTGACGGGCGGCGGGTCGCAGCTCAACGGGGTGCGCGAGCTGGCCGCGACCGTCCTCGACAAGCAGGTCCGCCTCGGGCGGCCCATCCGGATCCAGGGCCTGTCCGACCAGACGGGCGGCCCCGCCTTCGCCGCCTGCGCCGGCCTGGTCGCGCATGCCCTCGGCCCCCAGGAAGCGCCGCGCCTCGCGCCCGGCGCCCAGGGCAGCGCCGTCGGGATCTTCAACCGCTTCGGCGTCTGGCTCAGGGAAAACCTGTGACCGACGCACGCCTGCCACGGACCCCGGCCGCTCGCCGCCAAACCATCCCCAAGAGGAGAAGCGCATGCCCCTGAATCTCTCGGTGCCCAACGGGCAGATCGACCTCAAGCCGCGGATCACCGTCATCGGCGTGGGCGGGGCGGGCGGCAACGCCGTCAGCAACATGATCCGCTCGGAGCTCGGCGGCGTCGAGTTCGTGGTGGCCAACACCGACGCGCAGGCGCTCGGGCAGAACCTCGCCGGCGCGCGGATCCAGCTCGGCATCGGCGTGACGCAGGGTCTCGGCGCCGGCGCGCGCCCGGATGTCGGGCGCGCCGCGGCCGAGGAGGCGCTCGCGCAGATCTCCGAGGCGATCGAGGGCTCGCACATGGTGTTCATCGCCGCCGGCATGGGCGGCGGCACGGGCACCGGCGCGGCGCCGGTGATCGCGCGCGTGGCACGCGAGCTCGACATCCTCACGGTCGGCGTCGTCACCAAGCCCTTCAACTTCGAGGGGCAGAAGCGCATGCAGATGGCCGAGGCGGGCATCGCCGAGCTCCAGCAGGTCGTCGACACCCTCATCGTGATCCCGAACCAGAACCTCTTCAGGATCGCCAACGAGCGCACGACCTTCGCCGACGCCTTCAAGATGGCGGACGACGTCCTCTACTCGGGCGTGCGCGGCGTGACCGACCTCATGATCATGCCCGGCCTCATCAACCTCGACTTCGCCGACATACGCTCGGTAATGGCGGAGATGGGCAAGGCGATGATGGGCACGGGCGAGGCCGAGGGCGATACCCGCGCCACGGACGCCGCCCAGAAGGCGATCTCCAACCCGCTGCTCGACGACGTCTCGATGAAGGGCGCGCGCGGCGTGCTGATCAACATCACCGGCGGCCCCGACATGACGCTCTTCGAGGTCGACGAGGCGGCCAACCGCATCCGCGAGGAGGTCGATCCCGACGCGAACATCATCTTCGGCTCGACCTTCGACGAGGGCATGACCGGGCGCATGCGCGTCTCGGTGGTCGCGACCGGGATCGACGCCGCACGGGTCGAGCAGGACAACAAGTCGACCGTCATCTCCCTCGTGCGCGGCAAGGCCGGAGGCAGGGCGGCAGCGCCCGCGCCCGCAGCGCAGGCCGCAGCGCCCCGCATGGAGGCGCAGCACCATACGGCGCCGGAGACCCCCGCGCCGACCGAGCGCGCGCCGGCTCCCGTCGCCGCGCCGCCCGCGGCCAGCGCAGCCGTCGCGCCGGCGGCCGCGCCTGCCCTCGCGGCCCAGGCGGCCTTCATCCCGCCCCGCCCGGTCGAGCCGGGGCTGCCGCCCGTGACGCGCAGCAACGCGCCCGCCGGCGTTGACGCGCTCGCCGCGGCGGGCATGGCCAACGCCGCCACCAAGGCGGCGCCGACCTCGCGCCCGAGCCTGTTCGAGCGCGTGACCGGCATCGGAAGGTCGTCGAAGCCGGCCGCCAGGGCCGCCGCGGCGACGCCTGCCTCGACGAAGGCCGAGCCGCAGATCGCGACGCCGGCCGCCGCTCCGGCCCGGCAGGCCGCTGCCCCGGCTGCCGCGCCCCAGCCGCGGCTGAGTGGCCTCGAGGGCCAGGCGCCGGCCACGGCGGCTGGCGGGCAGGAGGACCTGCTCGACATCCCGGCCTTCCTGCGACGCCAGGCGAACTGAGCCGCGCCGAAGGGACGCTGCGCTGCAACAAAGCGAAACAACAAGTGAATTGAGGCGGCCCGGGAACGCGAACTATCCACGTTCCCGGGCCGTTTTCCTTTGGCAGCCGGCAACCCTTCCCGAACGGAGATCCGCTTGAGGAACAACCAGCGCCCCGCGGCCCCGATCGCCCGCCAGAAGACCCTGAAGACCGACATCAGCTGCGTCGGGACCG
>VGDA01000286.1 GCA_016869915.1 Alphaproteobacteria bacterium | reverse complement strand
GAGTGCAGGACCTTGATCACCGCGTCGACGGTCACGTGGTCGTGACCGTCGTGCCAGCAATCGTAGTCGGTGACCATGGCGACGGTCGCGTAGCAGAGCTCGGCCTCGCGGGCGAGCTTGGCCTCCGGCATGTTGGTCATGCCGATCACGTCGCAGCCCCATTGCCGGTAGAGGCGGGACTCCGCGCGGGTCGAGAATTGCGGCCCCTCCATCGTCAGGTAGGTGCCGCCGCGGCGCAGCGCGATGCCGGCCGCGCGGCCCGCCGCCTCGAGCGCGTCGCCCATGCGCCGGCAGACCGGATCCGCCATCGAGACATGCGCCACGCAGCCGGGACCGAAGAACGACTTCTCGCGCGCGAAGCTGCGGTCGATGAACTGGTCGCAGACCACGAAGCTGCCAGGAGGCAGGTCCTCGCGCAGGCTGCCGACCGCGGAGACGGAGAGCAGCTCCGTGCACCCCGCGCGCTTCAGCACGTCGATGTTGGCGCGGTAGTTGAGCTGCGAGGGCGGGATGCGGTGCCCGCGCCCGTGGCGCGGCAGGAAGACAAGGCGCTGGCCGTCGAGCTCGCCGAACATCAGCTCGTCGGAAGGCTCGCCCCAGGGCGAGAGGACACGCTGCCACTGCACGTTCCTGAGCCCGTCGATCTCGTAGACGCCGCTGCCGCCGATGATGCCGAGCAGCGGGGGCGTTCCGGGCGGAAGGGCGGTCTGGCTGGCCATGCTGTCTCTCCGTTTCCCGCGCGAGGCGGCGATTTGGGGCGCGCAACCCGCGCGGTTCGCGTTTAGACTCGCCGCCCATGTCCAGTCCAGCCCCAGCCATCACGCCCCGCATGTGGGCCGTGGTCGCCGCCACGGCGAGCGTGATGACCATCGCGATGGGGCTGCGCTCGGGCTTCGGCCTGTTCGTGAAGCCGATCAGCAGCGATTTCGGCATGGGCCGGGAACTCTTCACCTTCGCCGTGGGGCTGCAGAACCTGCTCTGGGGCGCCCTGTCGCCCTTCTTCGGCGCGCTGGCGGACCGGTTCGGCGCCGCGCGCACGGGCGTCGCGGGAACGCTGCTCTACGCGGCCGGACTCTGCGTCCTCTCCATCACGAGCGGGCCGGTGGAGATCGTGCTCGGCAACGTGCTGATCGGCGCGGCGCTCGCCGCCGGCGGCCAGGGCACGCTGATCGGCGCGGTGGGGCGCATGGTGCCGGCGGAGCGCCGGTCGCTCGCGCTCGGCATCCTGATGGCCGGCGGCTCGGTCGGCCAGTTCACGATGGTTCCCTATACCCAGGCGCTCATCGGCGGCCTCGGCTGGCAGGGAGCCTTCGTGGCGATGTCGGCCACGGCGATGGCGATGCTGCCGCTGCTCTGGATGCTGCGCGACGTGCCGGTGGCGGCCCAGCAGGCCTCGGCGGCGACGCAGACGCTGCGCGAGGCGCTCGCCGAGGCCTTCCGCCACCGCGGCTTCTGGCTGCTGACCGCGGGGTTCTTCGTCTGCGGCTTCCATGTCGTCTTCGTGGCGACGCACCTGCCCGCCTTCCTCGGCGACCAGGGCCTGCCGGCTGACCTCGCGGCTTGGACGCTGGCGCTCACCGGCCTTTTCAACATCGTCGGGTCCTACGCCGCGGGCGTGCTCGGCGGGCGCTACGTGAAGAAGAACCTGCTGGCCCTGCTCTACCTCGCGCGCGCCGCGGTGTTCCTCGCCTTCATCCTCGCGCCCAAGAACGAGTTCACGGTGCTCGCCTTCGGCGCCTCGCTCGGCCTGCTCTGGCTGTCGACGGTCCCGCTCACCAGCGGGCTCGTGGCGACGCTGTTCGGCCCGGCCTACATGTCGATGCTCTACGGCTTCGTGTTCTTCTCGCACCAGTTCGGGTCCTTCCTCGGCTCCTGGCTGGGCGGGAGGATCTACGACATGGTCGGGAACTACGACGCGATGTGGTGGATATCGGTGGCGCTGGGCGTCGCCGCGGCGCTGCTGCACTGGCCGATCCGCGAGCAACCGGTCAGGCGCCTGGCGCCGGCGGGGGCGGCGTGATGCACGGCATGCCGCGCTGGTTCGCGTTCGGCGCGATCGCCTTCGTGTCGCTGGGGCTGGCCGCCTGGGCGGCGCGCGGCCCTGCGCTGCTGCTCGACCTGATGTGGCTGGGCTGCCTCTGACGGGCAGCCGGCCCGGACGCGAGCCCCAGGAGCGCAAAGGGCGGATCCGCTGGATCCGCCCGTCCCCGCGAGGCGCCTCGTGGAAGGCGCGGTCCAGCGCCCGCGATCGCCGCCGCGCAGCCTCGAGAGTAGGCCGGGCGGCGGGCGGCTCAGTGGAGGGACGACCAGACCTTGCGCTTCGCCGCGTAGAGCAGCCCGGTGAGGATGATCAGGAACAGGATCACCTTCACGCCGAGGGCCTTGCGGGCCTCCAGGTTCGGCTCGGAAGCCCAGGCGAGGAACGTCGTCACGTCCTTCGCCATCTGCGACACGGTAGCATTGGTGCCGTCGGCATAGGCGACGCGGTCATCGGAGAGCGGCGCGGCCATCGCGATCTGGTGGCCTGCGAACCAGGCGTTGTAGTGCATCCCCTCGCCCAGCTTCACGCTCGGCGGCGGGTCGACGTAGCCGGTCAGAAGCGCGTAGACGTAGTTCGCCCCGTCCTGCCGGGCGTCGACGATCAGCGACAGGTCGAGCGGATAGGCGCCGTTGTTCGCGGCGCGCGCGGCCTTCTCGTTGGGGAAGGGCTTGCGCAGCCGGTCGGCCGGACGCGCAGGACGCTCGAACATCTCGCCGTCGTCGTTCGGGCCATCCATCACCGTGTATTCGGCGGCGATCGCCTTGACCTCGGCCTCGGAGAAGCCGAGGCCGACCAGCGGTTCATGCGCGGCACCCGTGCCGCCGCCCAGGTCGCGGTAGCGGATCTGGTTCAGCGCGTGGCATCCGGCGCAGACCTCCTTGTAGACCTGGTAGCCGCGCTGGAGCGCCGCACGGTCGAAGGTGCCGAAGATGCCCTCGAAGGACCAGGACTGCGCCGGCGGCTTGGGGGCCTCCGCCGCACCGGCGGCTCCGGCGATGCCGAACGCCAGCGCACCGGCCAGGACGAGTTCGCGCATCCGGACCATCACGCCTTCTCCATCGGCTTGGCGGCCGCGCCGGAGGCGATGCGTCCGCCTCCCAGCACGGGTTGGCTGATCGAGATCGGCAACGGACGGGGACGCTCGAACCATCCCAGCAGCGGCAGGATCACGACGAAGTGGGCGAAGTACCAGAAGGTGCAGAACTGGCCGATGCGCAGCAGCGGGATGCCCGCGATGCTCGCATCCGCGCTCTGGCCGCCGACCCAGCCCAGAAGGAAGCAGACCACGACGAAGATCCAGAAGAAGACCTTGAAGACGGGACGGAACCGGCCCGATCGCACGCGGCTGGTGTCCAGCCAGGGCAGCAGGAACAGGATCAGGATCGACCCGAACATCGCGAGCACGCCGCCGAGCTTGGCGTCGATGAACAGGATGTTGAAAGTGACCGAGCGCAGGATCGCGTAGAACGGCAGGAAGTACCATTCCGGCACGATATGCGCGGGCGTCACCATCGGGTTCGCGGGGATGTAGTTGTCGGGATGCCCGAGATAGTTCGGCGCGAAGAAGACGAAGAACGCGAAGAAGATCATGAACGCGGCGAGGCCGAACGCGTCCTTGATCGTGTAGTAGGGATGGAAGGGGATCGTGTCCTGCGGCCCGCGCGTGTCGATGCCCAGCGGGTTGTTGGAGCCGTGGACATGCAACGCCCAGATGTGCAGCACGACCACGCCCGCGATCACGAACGGCAGCAGGTAGTGCAGCGCAAAGAAGCGGTTGAGCGTCGCGTTGTCGACCGAGAAGCCGCCCCAGAGCAGCGTCACGATCTTGTCGCCGACCAGCGGGATCGCCGAGAAGAGGTTGGTGATGACCGTGGCGCCCCAGAAGCTCATCTGGCCCCAGGGCAGGACGTAGCCCATGAAGGCGGTCGCCATCATCAGCAGAAGGATGACGATCCCCAGCCACCAGAGGATCTCGCGCGGCGGCTTGTACGAGCCGAAATACAGGCCGCGGAAGATGTGGATGAACACCACGATGAAGAACATCGAGGCGCCGTTCATGTGGATGTAGCGGATCAGCCAGCCGTAGTTCACGTCGCGCATGATGCGCTCGACGGAATTGAACGCATGGTCGACATGCGGCGTGTAGTTCATCGCCAGGAACACGCCCGACAGGATCATGACCACGAGCATGAAGCCCGCGAGCGAGCCGAAGTTCCAGAAGTAGTTCAGGTTGCGCGGCGTCGGGTACTGCGAGCCGAGGCTGTGATCGAGGAACGAGAAGATCGGCAGCCGGTGCTCGATCCACTTGACCGTCGGGTTGCTGAAGAACGCGCTGTCCTTGGCCATGGCCGTCGCCTCAACCGATCCGGATTGTCGTGTCGTTGGTGAACGCGAAGTCGGGAACCTCGAGGTTCTTCGGCGCCGGTCCCTTCCGGATGCGCCCCGACGTGTCGTAGTGCGAGCCGTGGCAGGGGCAGAACCAGCCGCCGTATTCGCCCTTCGACTCGCCCGATTTCTGCCCGAGCGGGACGCAGCCGAGATGCGTACAGACGCCGAGCACGACCAGCCACTGGTCCTTGCCCGCCTTGACGCGCTTCTGGTCGGCCTGGGGGTCGGGAAGTTGCTGGAGCCCGACGTCGCGCGCGGACTTGATCTGCTCCGCGGTGCGATGGTCGATGAAGACCGGCTTGCCGCGCCACGTCACCGTGATGCGCTGGCCCTGCTGGATCGGCTTGAGGTCGACCTCGGTCGACGCCAGCGCCAGCACGTCGGCCGCTGGGTTCATGGAGTGGATGAACGGCCAGAGCGTGGCGCCGACGCCCACCGCGCCGAAGCCCCCGGCGGCGAGATAGAGGAAATCCCTGCGCGTCTCCTGGCCCTGATGTCCCGCCGCTGCGGGGGACGTCCCTGAACTGCCCATTCGTTCCCTCGTCGCCTCAAAAAGCCGGGCAGGCCCCGGCCCCTGTCATCCGCCATGCCCTGCGAGGCACGTTCCGCAAATCCCGCCCACAGCGGGCGGCACCGTCCGGCGGCCGCCTGTCGGGGATATCCATGAATCGCCGGAACAGTCTCGCAATGCCTGGTGGAATACTTGATCCCAAAACGCCCGCGGACCATCGATGCGACATCCTGCCGCATCGGTCAGGAAGGAGCGCCAACGGCATGCGAAACGACGCGGAGGGCTATACTAGAAACCCCGGCGCGTTGCCAAGCCTCGCGACCGCCTGCGCGACCCTCCTCGCCTTTCCGGCCATGCGCCTC
>VGDA01000285.1 GCA_016869915.1 Alphaproteobacteria bacterium | reverse complement strand
CAGCGCGCGGGCATAGACCTCGCGGCGCCTCGTGCCGGTGGCGCCGGCGACCGCCTCCACGGCGTCGCGCAGGCTGAGCCCGCCGTCAAGGGCCTCGGCGAGGCGGCGGTCGATCTCGTCCTCGTCGGCGACCGGGGCCGCCGCCACCACCGGCGGGCCGACGACCAGGACGACCTCGCCACGCAGGTCGGGCCCGGCGGCGTAGTGGGCCGCGAGGTCGGCGAGCGTGCCGGCGCGCACCTCCTCGAACATCTTGGTGATCTCGCGGGCCAGCACGGCCTCGCGGCCACCGCCCAGAAGCTCCGCCAGGTCGGCGAGGCACTCGGCGACGCGCTGCGGCGCCTCCAGCACGACAAGGGTCGCCTCGATCGCGGCGAGCCCGGAAATCGCGGCGCGGCGCGGGCCGCGGCGCGACGGCAGGAAACCCGCGAAGAGGAAGCGGTCGCTGGGCAGCCCCGACAGCGCGAGCGCCGCGAGCGGCGCCGACGGGCCGGGCACGACCGACACGCGCAACCCCGCCGCGCGCGCCGCGCGCACGAGGCGGAAGCCGGGATCGGCGATCACCGGCATGCCGGCGTCGGTGACCAGGGCGACCGCCTCGCCGCCGGCCATCGCCGCGACCAGGCGCGCGCAGGACTCGTCGCCGCTATGGTCGTCGTGCCGCTCGAGGCGCGGGGCGGCGATGCCAAGCGCGGAGAGCAGCCTGCGGGCCACGCGCGTGTCCTCGGCCGCGATCCGGTCGACCGCGCGCAAGGTGGCGATGGCGCGCGCGGAGACGTCGCCCAAGTTTCCGATCGGCGTCGCGACGAGGTAGAGGCCGGCTGGCAATTTACTCGCGCCGGTCGCGCCGATAGTCTCGCCGCTTCGCGGGGTTTCCGGCGGCGATGCAGCGGTGGACGGCATGACCATGACCCAATCTTCCAGAGGATGGCGGACGCGCCGCCCCTTCGCCGCGCTCGTCGCGGCCGCTGCGCTGGCGCTGCTCGGCGCCTGCGCGTCGACGGTACCGGCCGACACGGCGCCGCCTCAAGCGGGCGCGGGGGGCAGGCCGGCAGGCGCGGCGGTCGTACCACCACCACCGCCGGGAAGCATCCCCCCGGCGCCGCCGCCCGGCAGCGGCACCACGGTCGAGGAGACGCGCGCGATCGCCCCCGGCGAGGCGAAGATCGCGGCGCTGCTGCCGCTCAGCGGTCCGAATGGAGGGCTGGGACAGAGCATCCTCGACGCGGTGCAGCTTGCCCTCGGCGACGCGCGCAGCGGCGTGCCGGTGGAGCTCATCGCGCGGGACACCGCCGGCTCGCCGGACGGCGCGCGCGAGGCGGCGCGCAGCGCCATCGCGGCCGGCGCCAGCCTCGTCGTGGGCCCGTTGCTCGGCGGCGAGGTCGCGGCGGTCGCGGAGGTCGCGCGGCCGGCCGGGGTCCCGGTCCTCAGCCTCACCAACAACGCCACGTCGGCGGTGCCGGGCGCGCATGTGCTCGGCATGCTGCCGCAGAACCAGGTCGAGCGGCTGGTCGGCTTCGCCACGACCAAGGGCGCGCGCCGCTTCGCGCTCGTTGCCCCGGACGACCTCTACGGCCAGATCGTCGAGGACGCCTTCCGTGCCTCGGTGCGCACGGCCGGCGGCGCGGTCGCCATGGTCCAGCGCCATGGCGCGGACATGAACGCGATCTCGGGCGCGGTGAAGAAGGTGGCCGATGGCGTCGAGCGGATCGACGCCGTGCTCGTCGCGGGGAACGGCGACAACCTGATCATCTCCGCCAGCTTCGTGCCCTACTACGACATCAGCGCGAAGGAGAAGCTGGTGCTGATCGCCACGGTCTCGTGGGACGACCAGCGGCTGGGCAAGGAGGCCTCCCTGCACGGCGCGCACATCGCCGCGCCGCTCAACCGGCGCCGCGAGGAGTTCCTGAAACGCTTCCGCGACGCCTACAACCGGGAGGCCCCGCTCCTCGCCTCGCTCGGCTACGACGCCGCGGCGCTCGCGGTGGCCGCCATCCGCGAGGGCAGCGAGACGGGCATGCTCGCCATACTCGGCAGCGCCTCCGGCTTCGAGGGCTATGACGGCGTCTTCCGCCTCGAGCCCGATGGAACCAATCGCAGGTTGCTGCCCGTCCTGCAGTTCGAGCGCGCCGGGCCCAGGGTGGTCGAGGACGCGCCGCCGAGCTTCGAGCGCCCCGCCAACTGACGTGCGGGCGGGCAGTTCCCCGCCCGCGCGGTCGTGTTACGTCGCAGTCCACGCGCAGCGGCGCCCGGTGGGCGGATCACCGCGCGAAATCCAAGGGGAGGCTCGACATGATCAACGAATTCAAGTCCTTCATCGCGCGCGGCAACGTGCTCGACCTCGCGGTCGGCTTCATCATGGGCGCCGCGTTCACCGCGGTCGTCGACTCGCTGGTGAAGGACATCATCATGGCCCTGCTGGGGCCGATCCTCGGCGGCATCGACTTCTCCAGCTGGTTCTTGCAGCTGACCGGCCGCGACAAGATCGCTCCGACGCTGAAGGCGGCGCAGGAGGCGGGCGTTGTCACGCTCAACATCGGCCTCTTCCTCAACGCCGTGATCAAGTTCGTCCTCGTCGCCTGGGCGGTCTTCCTGATCGTCAAGGCGGCGAACAAGATCCTGCCGAAGCCGGCGCCCGCGCCGACGGGCCCGCCCGCCGACGTCGTCCTGCTCGGCGAGATCCGCGACATCCTGAAGGCGAAGTGAGCCTCGCCTTCGGCGCGACGTCCCTGGCCTGCACGGCGGCGCTCGGTCTGCTGCTGTTCGGGCTGGGGTTCGCGGTTTCGCGGGCGCGCTTCGCCGCGCGCCGCGGCTCCGGCCACGACGACGACCCGCGCGACATCCTGCACAAGCTGGTGCGCGCGCACGCCAACACGGCCGAGTTCGCGCCCTTCCTCGCGGTGCTCTTCCTCGCCCATGGCGCGCGCGGCCACGCGGCCTGGGTGGCGTGGGCGATGGCCGGCGCCACCGCCTGCCGCTACCTGATCGTGGCGGGGCTCGTGGCCTGGCCAAGCCTCGACAAGGCCAACCCGGTGCGCTTCGTTGGCGCGCTCGGCACCTACGTGCTGGGCATCGCGCTCAGCGTGGCGCTGCTGCTGCCGGCCTGAGCCTCGCGCCTCAACGCGCCACCTCGGCCAGCACGGCGTCGAGCACCTGCAGCCCGGCGCGCGTCGCGGCGATCCCGCCGCCCGCCATGCGCGCCACGAAGCCGCCCTCGATCGCCCGCGCGAGGCCGCGCGGGTCGAGCGCATCGTCGAGCGCGATGCCCGTGCAGCGCGCGAAGCGCGCCGGGTCGACCCCCTCGGCAAGGCGCAGCCCCATGACGAGCGCCTCGCGCGCCGCGTCGGCCGGCGCGACCACGACGTCCTCGACGAGGCCGTCGCCCTGGCGCGCCACGCGCGCCATCCAGCTCTCGGGCGCGCGCTCGCCGCGCGTCGCCCGGCGCGCGCCGTCGACGGTCAGCCTTCCATGCGCGCCAGGGCCCAGGCCGAGATAGTCCTCGTAGCGCCAGTAGCCGAGATTGTGCCGCGAGCCCTGGCCGGGCCGCGCATGGTTGGAGACCTCGTAGGCTGGCAGGCCATGCGCGGCGAGGATGTCCTGGGTCTCCTCGTACATCGCGCCCGCGACGTCGGGGTCGAGCGGGACGATGTCGCCGCGCTGGCGCAGCTGCTCGAAGCGCGTGCCCGGCTCGAAGGTGAGCTGGTAGAGCGAGAGATGGTCGCCCGCGAGGGCGAGCGCCGCGGCGAGTTCCGCGCGCCACGCCGCCATGTCTTGGCCGGGCCGCGCGTAGATGAGGTCGAAGCTGTGGCGCACGAAGGTCGAGGCGGCGGCGTCGATCGCGCGCCGCGCCTCCGCCGCGCCATGGGCGCGGCCGAGTATGCGCAGCGCGGCGTCGTCGAGCGACTGCACGCCGATCGACACGCGCGCGACGCCCGCCGCGCGCAGGTCGCGGAACCGCGCCACCTCGGCGGAGGCGGGATTGGCCTCGAGCGTGACCTCGACGTCGGGCGCCAGCGTCCAGGTCGCCGCGATGCGGTCGAGCACGGCACCCACGGTAGCGGGCGCCATCAGCGACGGCGTACCGCCGCCGAAGAAGATGCTCGTGACCTCGCGCCCGCGCGCGCGCGGCGCCTGACCGGCAAGGTCGGCGAGCAGCGCCGCGCGCCAGCCCTCCTCGTCGATCGACGCACGGACATGGCTGTTGAAGTCGCAATAGGGGCATTTCGCGACGCAGAACGGCCAGTGGACATAGATCCCGAAGGCCGGGGCGTCCGCGCTCATGCCGGCGCGTTCATGCAAGGCAGGCTTCGACCAGCTTCGCGAAGGCGACCGCACGATGGCTCATCGCATGCTTCGCCTGCGGGTCCATCTCGCCATAGGTCAGCGACTGCCCGTCATGCACGAACATCGGGTCGTAGCCGAAGCCGCGCGACCCGCGCGGCGGCCAGACCAGCCGACCATGGGCCTCGCCGCGGAAGCACTCGCAATGCCCGTCCGGCCAGGCGAGCGCCAGCACGGCGACGAAATGCGCGCGCCGGTCGGTGTTGCCTGCGAGACCGTCCTCGACCTTGCGCATGGCGAGCGCGAAGTCCTTCCCGGGCCCCGCCCAGCGCGCCGAATAGATGCCCGGGTCGCCGCCCAGCGCGGGCACGACGAGGCCGGAATCATCGGCGAGCGCGGGCAGCCCGCTTCCCTGCGCCGAGGCATGCGCCTTGAGCGCCGCGTTCGCCTCGAAGCTGTCGCCGGTCTCCTCGGGCTCTGGCAGGCCCAGCGCGCCGGCGCTCGTGGTCTCGATGCGGAAGGGCCCGAGCAGTTCCGCGATCTCGCGCAGCTTGCCGGGGTTGTGCGAGGCGATGACGAGGCGTCCGGGGCCGAGGCGGCGCGCCATGGCGACGGCCCACGCTCAGCCCGCGACGCCGACGGCGTCGCGCTGCAGCGCCATCAGGCGGCCGATGCCGTCGCGCGCGAGCGCCATCAGCGCGAGGAAATCCTCCTGCGAGAAAGGCGCGCCCTCGGCCGTGCCCTGGACCTCGATGATCCTTCCATCCGAGGCGAGCACGAAATTCGCGTCGGCTTCGGCCTTCGAATCCTCGTCGTAGTCGAGGTCGAGCATCGGCACGCCCGCGAAGATGCCGCAGGATACCGCCGCGACCTGGCCGACCAGCGGCGAGCGCGCGACCTGCCCCGACTGGAGCATCCGCGAGACGGCCTGGTGCAGCGCCACCCAGGCGCCGGTGATCGCCGCGGTGCGCGTGCCGCCATCGGCCTGCAGCACGTCGCAGTCGATCTTGACCTGGCGCTCGCCCAGCGCGCC
>VGDA01000284.1 GCA_016869915.1 Alphaproteobacteria bacterium | reverse complement strand
CGCTGCTCTGGGCAGCCTGCGTCGCCAGCGGCCTCGCGCTGCGCCCGCTGCTGCCCGTCGACGAGACGCGCTACCTCGCCGTCGCGCTGGAGATGTGGCAGCGCGGCGACTTCCTCGTGCCGTGGCGCAACGGCGTCGCCTACCATCATAAGCCGCCGCTGCTGTTCTGGTCCATGCACGCGGGCTGGGCGATCCTCGGCGTCGGCGAGGCCTGGGCGCGCATGGTGGCGCCGCTCTTCGGCCTCGCATCCCTCTTCGCCTGCGCCGCGCTGGCGCGGCTGCTCCATCCCGGGCGGCCCGCGGTCGCCGCGATGGCGCCGCTGGCGCTGCTCGCGTTCTCCTACTTCGCGCTCTTCGGCACGCTCACCTTCTTCGACACGCTGGTGACGTTCTTCGCGCTGGTCGGGTGGATCGGCATGGCGATGGCCGCGCGCGGGCAGGAGGCGCGCGGCTGGACGCTGGTGGCGCTGGCGCTCGGCCTCGGCATCCTCTCCAAGGGGCCGGTGCAGCTCCTCCACCTCCTGCCGGTGGCGCTGCTCGCGCCGCTCTGGGCGCGCGCCCTCGGCGGGGCGCCGTCCTGGCGGCGCTGGTACGCGGGGCTCGGGCTGGCGCTGCTCGGGGGTGCCACGATCGGCCTCGCCTGGGCGATCCCCGCGGCGATCTCCGGCGGCGAGGAATTCGCGCGCAAGATCTTCCTCGGCCAGCACACGGGCCGCATGGTCCGCTCGTTCCAGCACGCGCGCCCCTTCTGGTGGTACGCGCCGATGCTGCTCGCGCTGCTCTTCCCCGCGCTCTGGTGGCTGGCGCCCTGGCGCGGCCTGCGCGGCGGCGGGCTCGGCGAGGGCGGGACGCGCTTCGTCGCCTGCGCCTGCGTGCCCGTCCTCCTCGCCTTCTCCGCGATCAGCGGCAAGCAGCCGCACTACCTGCTGCCGGAATTCGCGCTGGCGGCGATCCTGCTCGCGCGCCTCGCCGACCGCGACGGCTTCGAGGATCGCCGCATCGACCGCGCGGTGCCCGCGCTCGGCCTCGCGCTCGCGGGCATCGGCATGGTCGCGCTGCCCTTCCTCGCGCCGCGCATCGCGCAGGGCAGGCCGGGGATGGACCTGGCGCCCGGCCTCGCCGTCGCCATCGCGGGCTTCGGCCTCGCGCTCCTCGCGGGCGCGGCGCTGCTGCTGCGCGACCGTGCGCGCGCGGCGCCGGCTCGGCTCGCCAGCCTCGCCGCCGCGACCGCGGCGCTGGTCGTCGGAGCGAATATCGGCTTCACGGTGCTGGCGCCCGCGAACGACGCCGCGCCGCTCGCGCGCGTGCTGGCCGCCGCCGAGGCGGAGGGACGGCGCATCGGCATGGTCGGCGACTACGAGAGCGAATTCCATTTCGCGGGCCGGCTGCGCCAGCCCTTCGCGGACGAGCTGGGCGACGCGGGCGCGATCGAGTGGGCGCGCGCCAACCCGACGGGCATCGTGCTGCGCAGCTATGGGCGCCGCGCGGCACTGCCCGCCGACTGGCCGGCGCCGCTGCATCTCGGGCCGTGGCGCGGGCGCGTGATCGCGGCATGGCCCGCCGCGCTGGTCGCGGGCCCGCGCGGCGCGGAGCTGATGTCGGATCCGCGGCCGCGCTGAGCGCGCGCGTCAGATGCGCCGCGCGCGGCCCTTCCAGTAGGGCTCGCGCAGCAGGTTCTTCTGCACCTTGCCCACGGGCGTGCGCGGCAGCGCGGCGACGAACTCGACGACGCGCGGCCGCTTCCAGCGCGCGGTGCCGGCCTCGGCGAAGTCGATCAGCTCCTGCGCGGACGCCTCCATGCCCTCGCGCAGCACGACATGCGCGATCGGCACCTCGCCCCAGCGCTCGTCGGGGATGCCGAAGACCGCGCATTCGCCGACCGCGGGATGGCGAAGCAGCGCGTTCTCCACCTCGACGGGATAGAGGTTCTCCGCGCCAGAGACGATCATGTCCTTGGCGCGGTCGACCAGGGTGAGGAAGCCGTCCTCGGCGAGGAAGCCGACATCACCGGTCGCGAGCCAGCCGTCGCCGAAGCGGAAGGCCTCGCGCGTCGCCGCGTCGTCGCCCAGGTACTCGCGCAGCAGGTTCGGCCCGCGCACCAGCACCTCGCCGACCTCGCCCGCGCGCCGCGCGCCCCCGTCCTGGTCGACGATGCGCAGCTCGACGCCGGGCACGGCGGGCCCGACCGAATCGGCGCGCGTGCGGTTGAAGCGCGAGGGGCGCAGCGCGATCGGTCCGGTCTCCGACTGGCCGTAATGCTCGATCGTCTCGATCCAGGGCAGCGCCTCGGCGAATTCCTCGAGCAGCGCGAGATGCATCGGCGCGCCGGCATGGTGCATGCGGCGCAGCGTCTGCATCCGCCGCGGCAGGAATTGCGGCGCGCGCAGGATGTCGAGCATCTGCGTCGGCACGAGCAGCGCGGCGGCGGCGCGGTGCCGCTCCACGAGGTCGAGGAAGCGCGCGGCGTCCCAGCGCGCGAGCGGCACGGCGCAGGCGCCAGCGCCGACCACCGCGCCGAACCAGACATGCAGGCCGACGGTGTGGAACATCGGCGTCGAGACGATGCAGGCGTCGCCCGGGGCGTTGCCGAACAGCGCGACCGCCCCCGCGATGCTGGCCGCGCGCGCGCCATGCGTCACCGCGACGGCCTTTGGCCTGCCGGTGGTGCCGCCGGTGAAGTTGATCGACAGCAGGTCGCCGGGCGAGACCGCGGGCAGCGATCCCGCGCGCGCCGAGACCGCGGCGGCGAGGTCGCGCGTGTCCGGGCCGCCGGCCTCCACCACGCGCGCGAACTCCGCGCCGGCGGCGCGCGCGTCGGCGACCTGCGGGGCGAGGTCGCGATGGACGAAGAGGCCGCGCATTCCCGCGAGGCCCGCCATCTCCGCGAGCTCGCGGCCGGAGGCGCGCGTCGGCAGGTTGGCCAGCACCAGCCCGGCGCGCGCGGCGGCGAAGAAGAGAAGCCCGTACTCGAGGCTGTTGGGCAGCATGGCGCCGATGCAGGAGCCCGGCGCGAAGCCCGCGCCGGCGAGCACCGCGGCGAGCCTGTCGGCCTCGGCGTCGAGCGCCGCATGGGACAGGGTCGCGTGCTCGCCGAGGATGGCCGCGGAGGAAGGCGCGAGGCGCGCGCTCGCCCGCAGCACGTCGCCGACGACGCACGGAGCCGCTGGGTTCGCGCTCACGCGCGGCGCGGCGGATGTTCCCTGCGGCGCCATTTCGGCCCTATAAGCACGTCGCGCACATCGATCGCGGGCCGAAGCTAACGCAAAGCGACGCGCTCGGCATCATCGGAAGGAAGGCGGCTTGCCATGGGCCACAGGATCACCATCGCGGGGCTGGACGCGACCATCGAGGCGGAGCCCGGCGAGACCATCCTCGACGCCGCGCTGCGCGGCGGCGTCGCCTTCCCCTTCGGCTGCCAGTCCGGCAATTGCGGCGCCTGCAAGGTGGCGCTGCTCTCCGGCGGGATCGCCCTGCATCCCTATTCCGACTTCGCGCTGGAGGAGGGCGAGCGCCTGCAGGGCCTCGTGCTCGGCTGCCGCGCGGTGCCGATGGGCGATTGCGACGTGGCGCTGCTCGAGTCCGCGGACTGGGAGGTCCACCCGCAGCGCGACATGAAGTGCCGCGTCGTATCCATCGACGACGCCACCCACGACATCCGCCGCGTGCGGCTGGAGATCCTCGAGGGCGGGCCCCTCGTCTTCTCCGCCGGGCAATATGCCAGCCTCGCCTTCCCCGGCCTGCCGCCGCGCGACTACTCGATGGCGAACGCGCCGGGCGAGGCGATCCTGGAGTTCCACATCCGCCTCGTGCCCGGCGGCGCCGTCACGCCCTTCGTGCGCGAGCGGCTGGAGGCCGGCGACGAGTTGCGGGTGCGCGGGCCGATGGGGACGGCCTCGTGGCGCAAGCGCCACGCAGGTCCCATCCTCGCGGTGGCCGGCGGCTCGGGCCTCGCGCCCATCAAGTCGATCGTCGAGGCGGCGCTGGCCTCCGGCGCGCGCCAGCCGGTCCGGCTCTATGCCGGCGCGCGCGCCGAGCGCGACCTCTACCTGCTCGACCATCTCGCGGCGCTCGCGGCGCGGCACACGAACCTCGAGGTCGTGCCCGTGCTCTCCGAGCCGCAGGGCCCGACCGCGCGCCGCACCGGCTTCCTGCGCGACGCGCTGCGCGCGGACCTGGCGGGCGGGCTCGAGGGCTGGAAGGCCTATCTCGCCGGCCCGCCGGTGATGGTGGAGAGCTGCGTGGAGGTGCTGGACGAGCTCGGCATGCGCCGCGCCGACTGCCACGCCGACGCGTTCTACACCGAGGCCGACCGCCAGGTGATGCAGCAGGCGATGGGGCGCTGAGGCGCCTCACTCCATCCTGATGCCGCCATTGACCGGCACGGTCGCGCCGGTGACGTAGCCGGCGCCGGGCGAGAGCAGGAAGGCGATCGTCGCCGCCACCTCTTCCGCGCGCCCGGTGCGGCGCAGCGGCGTCGCCGCCTCGACGCGCCGCTTCGTCTCCGCGGGATGCGGCGCGGTCATCGGCGTGTCGATCCAGCCCGGCGCGACGCAGTTGACCGTGATGCCGCGCGGCGCGAGTTCGCGCGCGATGCCCTTGGCGAAGGATTCGAGCGCGCCCTTCGAGGCCGCGTAGCCGCTCGACGTCGCGACGCCCCCGGTGCGCGCCGCGAGCGAGGACAGCAGCACGATGCGCCCGCCATCGGCCATCCAGCCCGAGGCCGCGCGGCAGCACAGGTAGGGCGCGGTGAGGTTGATCGCGACGATCTCCGCCCAGCGCGCGGGGTCGAGCTCCCCGATCGGCCGCGTGTCGACGATGCCCGTGCACACGACCAGCGCGTCGAGGCGCGGCATGGCGCGGCGCGCGGCGTCGAGCGCGGCGAGCACCGAGGCCTGGTCGCGCGCGTCGAGCGTCGCGCTGGCCGCGCCGGTCTCCGCCGCGAGCGCCGCCAGCGCCGGCGTGTCCATGTCGAGCAGCGCGAGCGACGCCGCGCCGCCCGCGCGCAGCGCGCGCGTCGTCGCGGCGCCGATCCCGCCCGCCGCGCCGACGATGCAGGCATTCCCCGCGAAACCGTCCATCCCGATCCTCCCTGCGCCGATGCGCGCCTGCACGCAGCATCGGCCCTGCGCGCGCCGCCGCGCAACCGCCGCCGCGCGCGCCCCGCCCATGCCGCGCGCGCGGCTTCCGCGCCGCGCGGCGATGCGGCAGCATGCGCGCCTCTTCATCGGCGGAGGCATCCATGCAGCAGCGCAGGCTCGGCGATTCGGGGCTCCTGGTTTCGGCGGTCGGTCTCGGCTGCAACAATTTCGGCGGGCGGATCGACGTCGAGGCGACGCGCCGCGTGGTCCACAGGG
>VGDA01000283.1 GCA_016869915.1 Alphaproteobacteria bacterium | reverse complement strand
CTCCGCCCCCCAGAGGCGCGAAGCGCAGAGACAGAGAGGGAGAACCTGAGATGTCCGTCCGTTCCCATGGCCGCCGCCGCGTGCTGGCAGCCACCGCAGCCACCGCAGCCCTCGTCGGCGCGCCCGGCATCCTGCGCGCGCAGGCGCGCTCCGTCACGATGTACTCGGCGATGCCGACGGACATCCTCAACGCCCTGGTGCCCGCCTTCAAGGCGAAGTCGGGCATGGAGGTCCAGGTCGTCTCCGCGGGCTCGGGCGAGCTGGTCAAGCGCCTGCAGGCCGAGGCCGCGCGCCCCCTCGCCGACGCGCTGATCTCGGTCGGCGCCGACGGCATCGACGCCAACGCGGCCCTGTTCGAGTCCTACGACCCGCCTGGCAACGACAAGATCATCCCGGGCCTGCGCTACTCGCGGAACTGGATCCCGTTCACGGTCACCCTGCCCGCGGTCATCGCGGTCAACACGCGGCTGGTGCCCGAGGCCGAGATCCCGACGCAGTGGAAGGACCTCGCCGACCCGAAGTGGAAGGGCAAGGTGGCCTTCGCCGGCTCCGACAAGTCGGGCTCCGCCTTCGTGCAGATGGTCCAGATCCTGCACAACGAGGGCGAGGCCGCGGGCTGGGCGCTGTTCGCGAAGATGATGGACAACTTCGTCATCACCGGCAGCTCGACCGCGGTGATCCGCGGCGCGGCGCAGGGCGAGTACGCGATGGCGCTGACGCTCGAGGACAACGCCCAGCGCTTCATCGACGGCGGCGCGCCGATCCGCATCGTCTACCCGAAGGAGGGCACGAGCGTGCAGGCCGACGCCATGGCGCTGGTCGCCAAGGCGCCGAATCCCGCCGCCGGCAAGGCGCTGATCGACTACATCGTCTCGCCGGAGGGCCAGGGCGTGATCGTCAAGGCCTCGGGCCGCCGCCCGATCCGCACCGACGTGCCGGGCCCGGAGAAGGCGATCGACGTCTCCCGGCTGGCGATCAACAACATCCCGCCGGAATGGGCGGTGTCCAAGAACAAGGAGTTCATGGACCGCTACCTGCGCCTCGCGCGCCGCTGAACGCGGGGCAGTCCGGCGTGACGCCCCACGTGGCGATATCGGGCGTCGTCAAGCGGTTCGGGCCGCTGACCGTCCTTGGCGGCGTCAGCCTCGAGCTGCCGAAGGGCGAGTTCCTGACGCTGCTGGGGCCGTCGGGCTGCGGGAAGACGACGCTGCTGCGCATCGTCGCCGGCTTCCTCCAGCAGGACGACGGAAGCGTGACGGTGGGCGGCCGCGTCATCGACGGCGAGCCGCCCCACCGCCGCGACTTCGGCATGGTGTTCCAGCACTACGCCGTGTTCCCGCACATGACCGTCTTCGACAACGTCGCCTACGGCCTTCGCGCGCGCGGCACGCAGTCCGCGGACATCGCGCGCAAGGTCGCCGCGGCGCTCGGCCGCGTGCGGCTGGGCGAGCTCGGCGGCCGCTTCCCGCCGCAGCTTTCCGGCGGGCAGAAGCAGCGCGTCGGCCTCGCCCGCGCGATCGTGATCGAGCCCGAGCTGCTGCTGATGGACGAGCCGCTGTCCAACCTCGACGCGAAGCTGCGCATCGAGATGCGGCAGGAGATCCGGCTGCTGCAGCGCGAGCTCGGCATCACGACGCTCTACGTCACCCATGACCAGGAGGAGGCGCTCGCCGTCTCCGACCGCATCGCCGTCCTCGACCGCGGCCGCCTGCTGCAGGTGGACGAGCCGCGGCGCGTCTACGAGCAGCCCTCGCATCTCTTCGTCGCCGACTTCATCGGCGGCGCCAACAAGATCGCCGCGCGCGCGGAGGGCGGCGCGGCGGTCCTGTCCGGCGGCGCGACGCTGCCGCTGCCGGTGACCGCCGCCGCGGGCAGCGGGCTCGTCGCGACGCTGCGCGCCGAGGACATCCGGCTCGAATCGCCATCGCCCGACGCGGTGCGTCTGCGCGCGCGCGTCGTGCTGGCCTCCTATCTCGGCGCCAGGCTCCGGCTCGCCTGCGCCCTCGCCGACGGCACGCCGGTCGAGGCCGATACGGACGTGGGCGCGAGCCTTCCCGGCCCGGGCGGCGAGGTCGACCTGTGGTTCGCGCCGGCCAAGGCGCGCGTCTTCGACGCCGGGGACGGGCGGAGGGTCGGTTGAGGCGCAACCCGGTCGCCGCGGCGTTGCGCGATCCCTGGACCTTCATCGGGCTCGCGGGCATCGCCTTCGCCGCCGTGTTCGCGGTAGTGCCGCTGCTGGCGCTGTTCGCGCAGAGCCTGCAGGGCCAGGACTGCGACTGCATCGGCCTCGAGAACTTCGAGACCTTCTTTGGCTCGCGCTACTTCCGCCGCGCGCTGTTCAACAGCCTGAACGTCGCCACGGCCGCGACCGTCCTGTCGCTTGCGATCGGCGTGCCGCTCGCGATCCTGTTCACGCGCTTCCGCTTCCCCGGCCGGCCCGTGCTCATGACCATGATCGTCATGTGCATGCTCTCGCCGCCCTTCATCGGCGCCTATGCCTGGGTGATCCTGTTCGGGCGCGGAGGGATGGTCACGCTCTTCGCGCGCGACGCGCTCGGCATCGAGCTGCCGACCATCTACGGTCCCGCCGGCATCTCGATCGCGAGCGCCTTCAGCCACTACCCCGTCGTGTTCTTCGTCGTCTCCGGCGCGCTGCAGCGGATCGACCGCAGCTTCGAGGAGGCCGCGTCGAGCCTCGGCCGCCGCCCGGCGATGGTCGTCGCGACCGTGACCCTGCCGCTGGCGCTGCCGGGCGTCGCGACCTCGGCGCTGCTGGTCTTCCTCAGCACGCTCGCCGATTTCGGCACCGCCAACATCCTGGGCGAGGGCGAGCGCTATCCCGTCCTCGCGACCCTCGCCTACTCGCTCTACCTCAACGAGATCGGCAGCGAGCCCGGCATGGCGGCGACCACCAGCGTCGTGCTGGTGACCATCGCGCTCGGCCTGGTGCTGCTCATGCGCCTCGCCTCCGACAGGCGCTCGGTCGTCGGCGACGCGGCGGCCCAGCAGCCGCCGCCGGCGCGCCTCGCGGGCTGGCGCGCGGCGTCCTGCGCGGGCGCCACCTTCCTCGTCGTCGCGGCGGCGAGCCTGCCGCTGGTCGTCGTCTGCGTGTCGTCCTTCCTCGACGCGCGCGGCGCCGTGTTCCAGGCGGATTTCACGCTCGAGAACTACCAGAAGGCCTTCGCGCTGATCGGCGATGCGCTGTGGAACAGCGTCCTCTACGCGACCGCCGCGCTGTTCGCGATCGTCGTGATGGGCTCAGCCTTCGGCTACTACGTCAGCCGCTACGGCGGCCCGCTGTCGCGGACGCTCGACCTCGTGGCGATGATCCCCTTCGTCGTGCCGGGCACGGTGCTGGGCATCGGCTACGCGTCGGTCTTCAACGGCCCGCCGATCTACATCACCGGCACCGCCTGGATCATCGTGATCGTGTACATCGTGCGGCGCATGCCCTATCTCACGCGCGCCGCCTCGAGCGTCGTCTACCAGATCGACCGCGGCCTCGAGGAGGCGTCGCTCAACCTCGGCGCGCCGCCGCTCGCGGGCTTCCGCAGGATCATGGTGCCGCTGATGCGGCCAGGCATCATGGCGGGCATGACCATCGCGTGGCTCGAGGTCTTCAACGAGCTCTCCGCCTCGATCGTCCTCTACACCGGCGCGACGCGGACGCTGCCGATCGCCGCCTACCAGCAGGCCTTCAACGGCGACATCGGCATCGCCGCCGCCTACGCGACGATGCTCGTCGCCATCACGGCCGCGACGCTGGCCGCGGTGATCCGCCTCGGCGGCGCGGAGCAGACGCTGGCGATCAAGTGAACGATTTCTGGCAGGGCCGGCGCTTCGAGGACTTCGCCGAGATCGGCTTCGGCTGTTTCTGGGAGACGGACGCGCGCCATCGCTTCACCTTCATCACCGGAAATCGCTTCAATTCGAGCGTCGAGCTGAACGCGGAGGTCCTCGGCCGGTCGCGCATAGAGATCCTCGAGGGCTACGGCCATGCCGTGCCCGAGCATCTCCGGACCCTCGAGCGGCTGATGGACCGGCACGAGGTCTTCCACGGCTTCATCTACGAACGGCCGACGAGCAAGGCCTACGATCGCGGCGACATTCAGTTCTGCGAGCTCAGCGGTCGGCCGGTCTTCGACCCCGGCGGGACCTTCCTCGGCTACCGGGGGACGGGCCGCGACGTCACGGCGCAGCGCGAGCGCGAGGACCGCATGCGTGGGATGGCGGAGGCCGAACTGCGGCGCAGCGTCGAGATGCGCAGGCTGGTCGCGATGGTGAACCACGAGCTGCGCACGCCGCTGACCGTGATCGACAGCTCCGCGCAGCGCCTCGGCGCGCGCCTCGCCGCCGACGCGGATGCGCAGCTGCGCATCGAGCGCATACGCGGCGCCGTTTCGCGCGCGGTCGACGTCATCGAGCGCATGCTCGCGAACGCACGGCTGGAGGATGGACGGGTGACGAGGGCGAAGGAGGGCCTCGACCTGCTCTCCATCGCGCGCGACGTCGCCGGGCTGCAGAAGCAGATCAATCCAGGCTTCGACTTCACCGTCGAGGCCGACCGCCCGGGCTTCGCGGTGGAGGGCGACCGCCACATGCTCGAGATGTTGGTGTCGAACCTGCTCTCGAACGCGGTGAAGTACTCGGGCGACAGCCGCGCCGTCGGCATCCAGCTCGGCCATTCGCAGGACGAGCGCTGGGTCGAGCTCGCGGTGAGCGACCAGGGCATCGGCGTCCCGCCAGAGGAGCTGCCGATGCTCTTCCGCCGCTTCTTCCGCGCCAGCACGGCATCCGGCATCCCCGGATCCGGCCTCGGGCTCAGCCTCGTGCGCGAATTCGCCCGCATGCATGGCGGCTCGGTGTCCGCCACGTCGACGCCCGGCGCCGGATCCGTCTTCCGCGTGCGCCTGCCCGCGCGCGCCTAGAAGCAGGCCGCGGGCGCCACCACATCGGGCGTCCCCACAGGAAGGCCGGACATGACCAACCAGCAGGACCTCCAGCCAGCCGCCCGCGGCGCCGCGTCGCGCGTGCTGGCGTTAGTCGCCGCGGGCGCGATCGCCCTCGTCGCGGGTTTCCCCGCCGCGATGCTCTGGGTCCACGACATCGACGACGACCCCGCCTACGCCCTTCCAGCGGGCGAGCCCGCCGCGGGCGGCAGCCGCGCCGTCGCAATGGTCGCGGCGCTGGTGGCGCGCGAGACCGACGAGAAGCGCTGGGTCGCCAACGATCCCTGGTTCATGCCCGGCCACTGGATCGACAACATGCCCAACTTCCAGCAAGGCATGTTCGCCGCGCTGGCGCGGGTGACCGCCGAGCTGCGTGACCAGCTCGGCCGCGCGCGCGGCACCAGC
>VGDA01000282.1 GCA_016869915.1 Alphaproteobacteria bacterium | reverse complement strand
CCCCTGCCAACCCGAACACGCCGGGGACCACACGCCAGGACCGAGATTCGGGCGCTTTTGCGCGCGCCGCCGCCGAACCCGCCTCCGCATCGACATTTGACAGGCAAGGCCGGATGGCGTTTGTTTTTCCTATCGAGCGCGCCACGGGTCGCTCCAATGAAACGCAACTGGGAGACTCTCATGCACCTCAAGAGATTGGCCGCGTTCGCGGCCGCCGCTTTCATCGCCACCGCCGTTCCGTCGGCCGATGCGCAGGAGAAGCGCGTCCGGATGCAGATCGCCGGCGCCTTCCCGTCGACGACCGGCCTTCTCGGCCCGACCCAGACCCAGCTCGTCGAGCAACTCCGCAAGGTCTCGGGCGGCTCGATCGACGCGCGTTTCTTCGAGCCCGGTGCTCTCGTCCCGGCCGGCCAGTATCTCGACGCCGTCGGCAACGGCTCGCTCGACGCCGCCTGGACCGTGTCCGGGTTCTGGACCGGCAAGGACATCGCCTTCGCGATGTACGCCTCGGTGCCGTTCGGTCCCGAGGCGGGCGAGTTCCTCGCCTGGATCAAGCACGGCGGCGGCGAGCAGCTGATGAAGGAGCTGCATGGCAAGTACAACGTCGAGGTCATCCCCTGTGGCCTCATCTCTCCCGAGGCCTCGGGCTGGTTCCGTCGCGAGATCAAGGGGCCCGAAGATCTCAAGGGCCTGAAGATGCGCTTCTTCGGCCTGGGCGCGAACGTGATGCAGAAGCTCGGCGTATCGACGCAGCTCCTGCAGGCGGGCGAGATCTTCCAGGCACTCCAGCTCGGCACGATCGATGCGACCGAGTTCTCGATGCCGGTGATGGACCTGACGCTCGGCTTCCACCAGGTCGCCAAGCACTACTACTTCCCCGGCTGGCACCAGATGTCGACGATGAACGAGTTGATCATCTCGAAGGCCAAATGGGCCGAGCTGTCGGAGACGCAGCGCAACCAGATTCAGGTCGTCTGCGATGCGATCATGCTGCGCCAGTTCGTCGAGGGCGAAGCCGTTCAAGGCAAGGCGATCGCCGAGATCAAGTCGAAGGGCGTCACCGTTCACTACTGGTCGAAGGAGATGCTCGCACTCTTCCGCAAGACCTGGGACGAGGTGGCCGCCGAGCAGGCGCAGAAGAGCCCCGAGTTCAAGAAGGCCTGGGACAGCTATTCCAAGTTCCGCAGCGAGTACAAGGTCTGGAAGGACGTCGGCTACCTGAAGGACTGAGCCACGAGCACGACGGCGCGCGGCCGACAGCCGCGCGCCGTCCCGTTGCGTCGCGGCCAGGGGGTGTCGAGCCCCCGGCCGCCCTACCGGACCGACCGAGGTTTCCCGAATGTCCGCGCTTCTCGCGCTGAGCAACGCCATCAACGCGTTCCTGCGCACCGTCGCCCATCTGGGCGCGTGGTTCTTCATCGCCTGTATCGTGACGATCTGCTTCGACGTCATCAGTCGAAAGCTCGGGTTCCAGCTCTCCCTGTTCGGGATCGATCTCGGCTCGACCCGGCTCCAGGAACTGGAATGGCACTTCCATGCCATCCTCTTCCTCACCTGGCTCGGCTACGCCTACGTCAAGGATGCGCATGTGCGCATCGATGTCGTCACCGGCGCCTATCCGCCGCGCACGCTCGCGAAACTCGAGCTCTTCGGCTGCCTGGTCTTCGCGCTGCCCTACCTGATCGTCGCGCTGCCCTACGCCCACGACTTCTTCACGCTGTCGTTCCGCCAGTGGGAGGGATCGAACGCGCCCAACGGGTTGCCGATGCGCTGGATCATCAAAGCCTTCCTCTATTTCGGCTTCTGGTCGGTGCTGCTCGCCGTGGTCTCCGTCGCGTGCCGGCGGATCGTCTTCCTCCTCGGGTCGCCCGACCTCGCCGAGAAGGCGATGCCCGGCGGCCTGCCGCGCACGCACTGAGGGCCGCGCCATGTGGGACTGGTTCATCGACCACCTCGCGGTACTCATGTTCCTGGTGCTCACGGTCATCATGTTCGTGGGCTACCCGGTCGCCTTCGTGCTCGGCGCCGTCGGCGTGTTCTTCGCGCTGCTCGGGATCTGGGGCGGCGTGTTCAGGCCGGCGCAGTTCGCCTCGCTGCTGCCGCGCATCTACGCCCAGGCGGTCGAGAACCAGGTCCTGGTCGCGATCCCGATGTTCGTCTTCATGGGCACGATGCTCGAGAAGTCGCGCGTCGCCGAACAACTGCTCTATGCGCTCCAGGTCCTGCTCAGGCGCGTGCCGGGCGGCCTCGCCATGGCGGTCACGGTGCTCGGGACGATCATGGCGGCGACGACGGGTATCGTCGGCGCGTCGGTCATCATGCTCACGCTCATCGCCCTGCCCGTGATGATGGAGCGCGGCTACAACAAGGAGCTGTCGGTCGGCACCATCGCGTCCGCCGGCACGCTCGGGATCCTCATCCCGCCGTCGATCATGCTGGTGATCATGGGCGACCTGATGACGGTTCCGGTGGGGACGCTGTTCACCGCGGCGATCCTGCCGGGACTCCTGATGTCGTCCCTCTACCTCGTCTACATCTTCGTCCTGTGTCGTCTCAGACCGGCACTCGCACCGCCGCTCGGGGCGCACGAGGGGCCGCAGAACACGAGCGAACTCATCCGCCTCGTGCTGTGGAGCTTCGCTCCGGCCGCCTTTCTCATCTGCCTCGTGCTCGGCTCGATTTTCGCCGGCTGGGCGACACCGACCGAGGCGGCCGGTGTCGGATCGCTCGGCGCCATCCTGCTCGCGATCATGAACCGGCAGTTCAGCCTGAAGATCCTGCGCGAGGTAATGCACTCCGCGGCGCTCACCAACGCCATGGTGTTCTTCATCGTCTTCGGCGCGACGTTGTTCTCCTACGTCTTCCGCGCGCTGGGCGGCGACGACCTCGTCGCCGAGATCCTCAAGGCGATGGGCATCGACACCGGCTGGGAGATGCTGGTGTTCGTCAACGTCCTCGTCTTCATCATGGGGTTCTTCTTCGACTGGATCGAGATCTGCCTGGTGGTGATCCCGATCTTCGCGCCGCTCCTGGCCAAGCTCGACTTCGGGACTCTGGTACAGGGCAAGCAGATCATCCTGCTCTGGTTCGGCATCCTGCTCGCCGTCAACATGCAGACCGCGTTCCTGACCCCACCCTTCGGCTTCGCGCTGTTCTACATGAAGGGCACCGTGCCGCCGTCGGTGACGATGATGCACATCTACCGCGGCATCATCCCGTTCGTGGCGATCCAGCTCTCGGCGCTCGCGTTGTGCATGTTCTTCCCCGAGTTGGTGCTGTACCTGCCGCGGCGATGGGGCTTCCTCGACTGACCCCGGTTCAACCGTAGCCGAACAGGCCGCCCGCATCCTCGCCGCAATGGACCGCTTCGCGCGGGCGCCCCCGGCCTGAAGCGGTCCGCATCGCATCTGCGCATCATCGCCTCGCCCACCCCCGACGCGCCGCGCCCGGCGGTGCATACGCTTGGGCTGCGTCGCCCCCGATCGACACGGATTGGGTCCGAAGGCGCCGCGACCGACGCCCCTGCCAACCCGAACACGCCGGGGACCACACGCCAGGACCGAGATTCGGGCGCTTTTGCGCGCGCCGCCGCCGAATCCGCCACCGCATCGACATTTGACAGGCAAGGCCGGGTGGTGTTTGTTTTTCCTATCGAGCCGGCCGGCGGTAATGTCCGCGCCGTCGCGGTCGGTTGGGCCGCCCGGGGAAGCCAGACCATGACCACAGCCGTGGCCGCCGCCGATGCGCGCCCTGAATTCGCCGCCGTCCGCGCCGCGATCGCGCGCATACCGCGCGTCGACATCGCGATCAGGAACACGCCGCTGATCGAGGCGCCGAACCTCGCCAGGCATCTCGGCGGCCCACGCATTTTCGTTAAGCGCGACGATCTCACCGGCGTCGCCATGGGCGGTAACAAGCTGCGCAATCTCGAATTCCGCCTCGCCCGTACGCTGCAGGAGAAGCCCGACACCGTGATCGTCGGCCTCGATCTGCAGTCGAATTCGGCGCGCCAGACCGTCGGCGCCTGCAACAAGCTGGGGCTCGAGACGATCCTCGTGCTGGAGGGCGCGCGGCCGAACCAGGTCCAGGGCAATCTGCTGGTCGACTACCTGCTCGGCGCAGAGGTTCATTTTGCGCGCGAGCAGCGCCGGCTGCTCAACTCGCTCGCCGAGGACTGTCGCAGGAAGGGCAGGCGCCCGCACATCCTCAACGACAACCCGATGTTCGACGTTGCCTCGGCGATCGCCTATCTCGAGACAATGATGGAGATGCTTGAGCAGCTCGACGCGCTCGGCGCGAAGCCGACCGCGTTCTACATGTCCTCGAGCGGCAAGGGCGCGGCGGGCTTCGAGATTGCACGCAAGCTGTTCGGCGGCTTCGCGGTCCACTGCGTGACCGCGACCAGCGAGTTCGACGTGCCGACGCGCACCGCGAAGATCGCCAACGAGACCTGCGAGGCGCTGGGTCTCGAACTCAGGCTCGCGCCGGGGGACATCACCAATTTCGGCGGCTTCGTCGGCGAGCGCTACGGCGTGCCGAGCGAGGCCGGCAACGAGGCGACCCGGCTCTTCGCGCGCACCGAGGGAATCATCCTCGACCCCGTCTATACGGGTAAGGCCGCGGCCGGCATGATCGCGCATATCCGCGCGGGCCGCTTCTCCAGGGATGACGACGTCGTCTTCGTGCATACCGGCGGCCAGCCGGCGATCTTCACCTGGAACCAGCTCTGGGCGGATGGCGGCGGCGCCACAACCTGAGCCGCTTGAGCCCTTCCTCGTTCCCCTGCCGACCTCTGACCTCACCCCCAAGGAGCCTCTCATGCATCGCAGAAGCGCACTCGCTCTCCTCTCCGGCGCGGCGGCCGTGCAGCTGCTCGGCTGGCGCAACGCCGTGGCGCAGGCCGCGCCGGGCAAGACGCTGACCTATGGTCAGAGCACGCGCGTCACCGCGCTCGATCCCGCGCAGGGCGCCTTCTCGACCTATCCGGGCGGCTACGAGGTCGGCTACTGCATGTTCGACCGGCTCGTCGATTTCGACGAGAACCTGAAGATCGTGCCGTCGCTGGCGACCAGTTGGGAGCTGGCGCCCGACGTGAAGTCGGTCCGCTTCAAGCTGCGCCAGGGCGTGAAGTTCCATGACGGCACGCCGCTCGACGCGGCGGCGGTCAAGTTCACCGTCGAGCGGCTGGTCGACCGCGAGCGCACGCCGACCAACCGCCCGCTCTGGGACGTCGTCGCCGGCGTCGACATCGTCGATGCCGAGACCGTGGTCGTGCGCACAAAGTCCGCGTTCTCGCAGATTCTCAATAGCTTCGCGCACGGCTCGGGCTCGATCGTCTCGCCCGCGGCGGTCGCGAAGCACGG
>VGDA01000281.1 GCA_016869915.1 Alphaproteobacteria bacterium | reverse complement strand
AATCGATGTCGCGCTGCTCGCGGTGGCGCGGCTCGAGGTCGCGCAGGCCATCGCCGGGGAGGCACCCGCGCTCGCGCTGCGCGGCCGCGGGTCATGGACGCGCGACGAACGCAGCCTCGAGCTCGAGGCGCAGGACCAGGCCCGTCCCGCGGACCGGCTTTCCCTCTCGCTGCGCGACGGCATGGCCGGCATCGAGGCCCGGGCGACGATCGCCCAGGCGGCGGATGGCTGGGCGGCGCGGCGCCTCGGCATCGAGGGCGTGCCCGCGCTGGAGCTGCGCGGCTCGGCGCGCGGGCCGCTTGCCGCGCTGCGCGTCGCGCTGGACGCCGAGGCCGGCGAGGCGCGCGCCCGGCTTGCCGGGACGCTGGACGTGCAGGCGCTGCGCGGCGAGGCCGAGGCGACGATCGCGACGGCGGGCATGGCCCCGGCGGCGGATGTCGCGTGGCGCAACCTGCGCGTCGAGGCGCGCCTCTCGGGTTCGCTGCGCGCGCCGCTGCTGCACGCGCGGATCGAGGCGCTCGGGCTGCGCGCGGGGCCTCTCGCCACGGCGCGGCTCGAGGCCTCCGCCGAGGGCGAGGCGCGCGAAGGCGCCACGACGCTCGAGCTGCGCGCACGCGCCGAGGCGCCGGAGCTGGAGGGCGACGCGACGGGCCTGCTCGCCTCCTCGCCGCTCGAGGCCTCCGCGCGCGTCGCGCTCGGCGCGGATGGCGCGCGGATCGAGTCGCTGCGCGTCTCGCACCGGCTGCTGGCCGCGCGCGGCGAGGCGACGCTCGGCGCGCGCGGCATCGATGCGCGCGTGGAGCTCGACATGGCGCAGGTCGCCGAGCCGCTCGCCGCGCTGGACATGGCCGCGCGCGGCACGCTCGCGGCCTCGGTCCATGTCACGGGGCGGCTCGACGCTCCGGAGATCGCCGTCGAGGCGAGGCTCTCGGGCTTCGAGGCGGCGGGGATCGCGGGCGCCCTCCTCGGCCCGACGCCGCGCGCCGAGGCGATGCTGCTGCCCGGCGATGGCGCGCTCGGCGTCGCCAGCCTCCTCGTCGAGGGCGCCACGCTGCGCGCCGAGGGATCGGGCCGCCTGGCCCGCGACGCGCTCGAGGCGCGAATCGATGCGCGGCTTGCCGATGTCGCGTCGCTAGGCGCCGGCGTCTCCGGCACGCTGCGCGCGCAGGCGCGCATCGAAGGCAGCACGGGCGACATCGCGCTCGACGTCGCGCTCGCCTCCGAGGGGTTTTGGCGCGACGGCTTCCGGCTCTCCGCGCCGCGCGCGCGCGCGACGCTGCGTGGCTTGCCCGCGATGCCCTCGGGCAGGATCGCGCTCGAGGCAAGGGTCGGCGAGGCGCCGGTCGCCGCAAGGCTGGCCGGTGCGCGCGACGGCGAGGGCGCGTGGCACCTGGCGCTGGAGACGCTCGAGTTTCCCGGCCTCGTCGCCACCGGCGAGGCGCGCGGCCGGGACCTGGCGCCGCAGGCGGCGCGGCTCGACGCCCGCGCGCGCGACCTCGCGCCGCTCGGCAGGCTTCTCGGCCTGTCGCTTGCGGGCGAGGCGCGGCTCGAGGCCGAGGCCCGCCCCGGCGACGCGGGCCATGTCGATGCGAGGCTCGGCCTCTCCGGCCGTGGCCTCGCGCTAGAGGGGCTGCGCGCGACGACGCTCGACCTGCAGGCGAGCCTCGCCGACGCGGCGGGCGCGGCCGTGCTGCGCGAGCTTCGCGCGGAGCTCGGCGGCGTCGCGCTCGCAGGCGAAGCCGCGACGCTGAGGCTGCAGGCCCAGGGTCCGCTCGCCGCGCCGCGCGCCACGCTGTCCATCGCCGCGCCCTCGTCGCGCGCCAGCCTGCAGGCGGCCCTCTCGACGCAGCCAGTCCCCGACGCGACGATCCAGGCGGCGGAATTCGTGCTACGCGGCGAGGCGTTCCGCCTGCGCGAGCCCGCGCGGCTGGCCTGGCGCGACGGCCTCGCCATCGAGCGGCTGCGCGTCGCGGCCGGCAGCGGCACGATCTCCGCCGATGGCAGGCTCGGCGCCGCGGCGAGCGAGCTGCGCGTCGCCGCGGCGCGCGTGCCGCTCGCGCTGCTCGCGCTCGTCGATCCCGCCCTGGCCATGGACGGCGCGTTCGATGGCGAGTTGCGCCTCTCCGGGCCCATCTCCGCGCCGACCGGGAGGCTCGGACTGCGTGCGGACGGGATGAGGTTGCGCGAGGGCCCGGCCGCCGGCCTCGCCCCGGCGCGGCTACGCATCGACGCGGACATCGCCCGCGGCGAAGCGCGCCTCGACGCCGAGGCGACGCTCGGCGCCGCGCCGGCGGGCGCTTCGCTGCGCGCGACCGGAACGGTGCAGCTCGATCCGGCTGGCGCGCTCGCGCTGCGTGTCGCCGGCACTGCCGATCTCGCCCTCGCCGACCCGCTCCTCTCGCCCGCCGGGCAGCGCGCGCGGCAGGCTGTCGCTCGACGCGATGCTGCGCGGCACGCCGGCGACGCCGCTCGCCTCGGGCCGCGTCACGCTCGCGGACGGCTCCTTCGAGGATGCGCTGCAGGGCCTGCGGATCGATCGCATCGCGGGCGAGGCGCGGCTCGACGGGCCGATGATCGAGGCGATCGCGCTGCGCGCGCGCATCGGCGAGGGCGAGGCGACGCTCTCGGGCCGCGCGCCGCTCGACCCGCGCGCCGGGCCCTTCGACCTGGCGCTCGCGCTGCGCAAGGCGCGGCTCGTCCAGTCGCGCAGCGCCACCATCGTCGGCGAGGCGACGCTGGCCCTCGCCGGGCGCCTGCCCGAGCAGCTCCTGCTCTCCGGCCGCGTCACGATACCACGCGCCGAGTTCCGCCTGTCGGAGCCGCTCCCCGCGACGCTGCCGCGCGTCGAGGTGCGCGAGACGGGCACGGGCCCGCGGCGCGTGCCGCGCCGCGCCCCGCGCGCCGTGGCCTCGACGGGACCCGCGCTGCCGGCTCTGCTGCGCCTCGACGTGTTGGTCGAGATGCCGGACAGCGTCTTCCTGCGCGGGCGCGGCGTCGACGCGCGCGCCGGCGGCGCGCTCGCGCTGCGCGGCAGCGCGGCGGCGCCCGAGGTCGCGGGCGAGATCGCGCTGCGGCGCGGGGACTTCACGCTGGTCGGCCAGCGCCTCGAGTTCACGCGCGGCGTCGCGACCTTCGACGGCGCCGCGCCGTCCGACCCCTCGCTCGACTTCGAGGCACGACGCGAGGCCAACGGCGTGACGGCGGTCCTGCGCGTGGGCGGCCGGCCCTCGGCGCCGCGCCTCGAGCTCGTCTCCGAGCCGGAGATGCCGCCCGACGAGATCCTCGCGCGGCTGGTCTTCGGGCGCTCGGTGGCGGATCTCTCACCCTACGAGCTGGCGGGGATCGCCGGCGGCGTCGCCAGCCTCTTCATGGGCGACCCGGGCAGCGGCGCGATCGACAAGGTGCGCGGCACGCTCGGCCTCGACCAGCTGCGCCTCTCCTCGACGCGCGACGGCGAGGGCGTGGGCGTCGAGGCCGGCCGCAACCTCGCGCCGGGGGTCTATGTCGGCGTGCGACCGGGCCGCGAGCCGGGCAGCTACGACGCCACCGTGCAGGTCGAGGTGGCGCCGCGCCTGCGCGTCGAGACGGATGTCGGCGCAGCCGCGACCGGGCGCGTCGGCGTGACCTGGGAGGTCGACTACTGAGGGCTCAGAGCCCTGGCTCGTTGCGCCCCGGCATGGCGCGGTCGACCAGGACGTGGTCGCGGCCGAGCTGGTCGATCGCGGTGCAGCCGAGATAGCCCAGCGTGCGGTCGATCTCGTCCCTGGTCAGCGCGACGAGGTGCGAAACGCCCGCCTCGCCTCCCGCCGCCACCGCGAAGGCCGCGGGCCGGCCCATCAGCACGCCCTCCGCGCCGAGCGCGAGCGCCTTCACCACGTCGGTGCCGCGGCGGAAGCCGCTGTCGAGCAGCACGTGCATGCGCTTGCCCACCGCGTCGACGACCTCCGGCAGCATCTCGAGCGGCGCGGCCGCGCTCTCGAGGTTGCGGCCGCCATGGTTGGACATGACGATTCCGTCGGCGCCGCATTCGAGGACCTGCATGGCCTCGTCGGGGCGCATCACGCCCTTAACGAGGAGCTTGCCCTTCCACATCCGGCGCATCACGCGCAGATGCGCGTAGTCGAAGCCGTAGCGGCGGTTCTGGGAGAAGAACTTCGTGGCCGAGAGGTTGTCGACGATCTCGGGCGCATGCACCGCGAGGTTCGGCATGGTCGGCAGGCCGGCCCCCACCAGCACGTCGCGGATCCAGCGCGGGCGCGACAGGACATGCATGATGTTTCGCGGCGTCTTGTCCAGCGAGAGCGAGAAGCCGTTGCGACGGTCGCGCTCGCGCTTCGGCGCGACATGGGTGTCGGTGGTCACGAGCAGGGCCTCGTAGCCGGCTTCCTGCGCGCGGCTGACCAGCGCCTCGTTGATGCGGTCGTCGCGGAAGACGTAGAGCTGGAACCAGAGCCGCGCCTCGGGCACGGCCGCGCGCAGGTCCTCCATCGAGATGCCGGCGGCGGTGCTGAGCCCGTAGGGGATGTTCGCCGCCGCGCAGGCGCGCGCCATCGCCAGCTCGGCGTTGGGCGAGAAGCTCGACAGGCCGCCCATGGGCGCGATGCCGATCGGCGCGCCGGCCGGCTTGCCGAGCAGCGTCGTCTCGATGCTGCGGACCTGCACGTCGGCCATGGTGCGCGGGCGGAAGCGCACGCGCTCGAAGACCGAGCGGTTGTTGCGCAGCGCGACCTCGTCCTCCGCCCCGCCATCGATGAAGTCGAAGACCGGCTTCGGCAGGTAGGCGGCGGCGGCGGCGCGCAGGTCCTCGACGTTGTGGATCTTCCTGAAATCCTGCATGGCGGCGCCCCTGTCCTGGTCCCGAGGATCGCGAGCCTAGCCGCAGGCACGTCGCGGCGTCACCGGTTTCGGCGGCGAGCCGCCATGCGGGCGGCGCAGGCTCAGAGCATCCGCGCGAGCGCGGCCGCGAGCGCCACCGCGCCGGCCATCATCGTGCCGAGCTTGATCGTCATGCGCATATCGAGCCGCGCGAGCTCGGCCTTCGTCTCCCGGCGCAAACCATCCAGGTCGTGGCGCAGGGATGCCATCTCCCCGCGCAGCTCGCCACGCAGGGACGCCATCTCGCCATGCATCTCCGCGCGCAGCAGCGCGAGGTCATGCCGCGTGGCGAGCTGGCCGACGAGCTCGCCGATCGCCTCCGCCGTCGCGACGGCGACGCCGGCGGCCTGGGCGGGGCCGAGCCCGGCCTCCGAGAGGCGCTGCGAGAAGCGGAGCGTGTCGAATGCCACCGATGCCATGCCCCCGAGGATAGGCCGCGCTGGCGGCGCGTCGCGGATGCAAACGGGGTGGAGGCTAGCGCGGACGGCTTGCTGCGTCGCGGGGCCGGGGGCCGGTTTTTCCGCGCCAGGCCGAAAAGCCGCGCTCGGCGAGCGCGAG
>VGDA01000280.1 GCA_016869915.1 Alphaproteobacteria bacterium | reverse complement strand
GTCGCGCGACAGGATCGCCGATGTCGGCAGCAGCGACGTCATCGCGATCCAGTAGAGCGGGAAGAGCGCGACCGCTGCGCAGGCGATCGCGGCGGCGAGGGCGACCCAGCGCCAGGGATCAGCGCGCCGCATGGTCGTCCCTGCGCATCGAGAGCCATGAGAGGGCGGCGCATGCCACGAGGAGGAGGACGCCGATCGCCGCCGCCTGGCCGAAGCGGAAGAACTGGAACGCTTCCTCGTAGACCAGCAGCGACAGCGTCTGCGTGGCGCGCGACGGCCCGCCGCCGGTGGTGGCGAAGACGAGGTCGAAGTCCTTCACCACCCAGAGCGCCTGCAGCACGATCGCGAGCATGGCGGCGCCGCGTATGCCGGGCCAGGTGACATGCCGGAAGCGCTGCGTGGCGCTGGCGCCATCGACCTGCGCGGCCTCGTGCAGGGCCGCGGGGATCGACTGCAGCGCGGCGAGCAGGGTCAGCACGAAGAACGGGAAGCATTTCCAGATGGCAGGCAGCAGCACCGCCCAAGGCGCGGTGGAGGCGTCGGTGAACCAGGCGATGTCGCCGCCGCTCCAGCCCGCGCGGCGCAGCAGGGCATTCACCACGCCGTAGGACGCGTCGAACATCCAGAGGAAGGCGATGGCGGCGACGACGCCGGGCACCGCCCAGGGCAGCAGCATGAGGCTGCGCAGCGCGTTGCGGCCCGGGAAGTCGCGGTCGAGCAGCAGCGCGAGCCCGAGCCCGATCGCGAAGGCGGGGCCCACGCTGCCGACCGCGTAGAACGCGGTGCGCAGCGCGGCGTCCCAGAAGACCTCGTCGCCGAGCACGCGCGCGTAGTTGGCGAAGCCCAGCGGCAGCTGGTCGAGCCGCGCGATGTTCATCGACCGGCCGAGGCGCAGGCTGGTCGCCGCGACGGTCCAGAGCGGGTAGACGACCAGCCCCGCCACCAGCAGGAAGGCGGGGGCGAGCAGCGCATAGGCGATGCAGCTCTCGCGCCGGATCCACGGCATGCGCCCCACCGCCCGGTGCCCCGCTCAGTCGAGCGGCACGGCGCGCTCGAGCTCGCGCTGCAGCGCGGCGAGGACCCGGTCCGTCGGCTCCTGCGTCGACTGCAGGCGCAGCATGGCGCGCCCGAAGATGCTCGCGAACTCGTTGTAGCCCTGCTGCAGGGCCGGATGGGTCGGGAACACGGAGGTCGCGGTGGCCGCGGAATCCATCACCAGCTGCAGGTGCGGCAGCCGCTGCGCGGCGTCGGCGGGCAGCGAGCCCTTGCGCGCGGCCGGCGCGCCGGAGAGCACCGTGTACTCGCCCTGGAAGCGCGGCGAGGCGGCGAGGCGCATGAGCTTCCACGCGAGGTCCTGCTTCTCCTTCGGCGTGGCCGAGGCGATGTGCAGGCTGTTGGACGTGCCTCCGGTCACCGTCGGGAAGGGCACGCGCGCGACCTTGAGCGAGTCGCGCGTCGCGTCCGGTGCCTTGGCCACGAAGGCCCAGATCCACGGGCCGTCGCGCAGGAACGTCGCCTTGCCGTCGAGGAAGAGCTGGCGCGCCGTGGTCGAGTTGGTGCCCGGGGGCGCGGAGCGCATCGAGCGGCGATACTCGTCGATCGCGGCGACGACCTTCGGGTCGGTGAACGCGTACTTGCCGCCGCGCACCCAGTCGAGGCCCTGGCCCATGACCCAGGTGCCGGCCTCGACGACGAGGTTGGGATGCTCGATCGAGGTCGCGACGAGGCCGAACACGCCCCGGTCGCGCCGCGTCGTGTTCTCGATCGCCTCGAGCCATTGCGCGGGCGTCGTCGGCACGGAAAGGCCCGCCTCCTTCAGGAGCTTCTCATTGTAGTAGAGCAGGCTGCCATAGCCCATCAGCAGCACGCCGCGCGTGCGGCCGTCCCAGGCCATGTCCGACTGGAGCGGCGACCAGTTCGCGGCGATGTCGGTCTGCGCGAGCCGGTCGTCGAGCGGCGCGAGCCAGCCCTGCGAGGCGAAGGCCGCGAAGTTGCGCGTCGGCAGGTGGACGACGTCCGGCGGGTTGCCCGCGGCGAAGCGCACGGTCAGCTGCTGCGCGTATTGCGCGAAGGGGATCGAGTAGAAGTTCACCTTCGTGCCGGGGTTCTCGCGCTCGAACTCGGCGATCAGCGCCTTCCACCACGTGGAGACGCCGGGCTCCTCGGCCTGCCAGCTCGGGAAGTCGAGAGTCACCTGTGCCTGCGCAGGCGTGCCGGCGGTGGACCCGATGGCGATGGCCAGTCCTGCCGCGGCCAAGCGGCGCGTGATCGTCTTCATGCTGTCCTCCCCCATTGTTGGCGGCGTGTCACCGCACGACGTGATCGAAGACCGAGTCGGCCGGCTCCACGCCGATGCCGGCGCCGGTCGGCACCGTGTAGAAGCCCTGCGCGCAGGCCATGTCGCCGCGCGCGAGGGCCAGGTTCCTGTCGAAGATCGAGTGCTGGTACTCGTGGTAGGGCAGGCGCTGCAGCGTCGAGGCCGCCTGCAGGCTGGCCGCCATGAAGATCCCGCAGCCGATCGTCGCGTGCGGGATCGTGTCGACATGGAACGCATGCGCCATCGCGCCGATGCGATGGAACTCGGTGACGCCGGTATGGCCCATCTCGGGCTGGATGATCGACATCGCGTGGGCCTCGAAGCGCGGCCGGTACTCGAAGACGGTGCGCAGTTCCTCGCCCAGCGCCAGCGGCGTGCCGATGGCGGCGGCGACGCGGGCCTGGCCCTCGAGGTCCTCCGGCGCGCAGGGCGCCTCGGCGAAGTAGAGGTCGTGCGCCTCGAGCCGCCGGATCAGGCGGATCGCCCCGGCGGCCCCGTATTTCCAGTGCAGGTCGACCATCAGGTCGATGCCCGGGCCGACCGCCTCGCGCAGCGCGGCCATCTCGCGCGCGACGCCGTCGTCGGACATCGCGGCGGCGAACTTGATCCCGCGGAAGCCCTTGCGCGTCCACTCCACCGCGAGGTCGCAGCGCTCCTGGAGCGTCGCCTTCGGCAGGCCGGAGACATAGGCGGGGATCGTCTCGTGCCGCCGCCCGCCGAGCAGCGCGCTCAGCGGCAGCCCGGCGCGCTTGCCGTAGAGGTCCCAGAGCGCGATGTCGACGCCGGCGAGCGCGTCGACGTAGTAGCCGCCCCAGAAGCCGCGCACGCGCATCAGGTCGTAGAGGTCCTCGTGGATCGTCGCCGCGTCCGCCGGGTCGCGGCCGAGGACCACCGGGCCGAGCACGTCGTCGATGATCTCGGTGACGGCGCGGGGCGCCACGATCCCGTAGGTCTCGCCCCAGCCCACCATGCCGCTCTCGCCGGTGACCTTCACCAGCACGGACATGTCGCGCGACGGATAGATCGTGCGGTTGCCCTTGCGCACGATGTAGCCCCTGGCGTTGACGCCCTCGCCGGGCCGCAGCGGCCCGAGATAGGGCACGTCGCGCGGGATGGAGACGACGAAGGCCTCGACCGAGCGGATCGCGTCGAGCGGGCCGCGCCTCACGGCGCCACGTCCGGCGGGTCGCGGTCGAACAGGCCGCGCGCGTCCGCGAGCAGCGCGCGCAGCTCGGCCTGGTCCTGCGCGTCGAGGACGGGGCCCCCGGCGCGCGCGCCGACATGCGCGAGCAGGCCGCGCCGCCGCAGGACTTCCTTCGTCGCGCGCACGCGGAAGACCATCTGGAAGACGAGGAGCGGCAGGGACGCGTTGTAGAGGCGGCGCGCCTCGGCGACGTCGCCGCGCCGCCACGCCGACACCAGGCGCACATGGACGTCCGCGACCTCGAGCGCGGGCATCGTGCCCGCGGCGCCGCGCGCCAGCTCGTCGACGACGTAGCGCGCGCCCGCGCCGCCGAAGACCGCGTCGACCGCGTCGCCCGCCGCCTCGCGGATGCGCGTGACGTGCTGGCCGCAGGGCATCGTCTCTTCCTTGACGTAGCGGATCGCGGGCACGGCCCGCGCGATCTCCGCGACCGCGGCGGGGCCGAGCCCCGCGCCATTGGGCGGTGGCGCGTTCTGCAGCATCAGCTTCACGCCGTCGCTGCCCGCGGCGACCTCGGCGTAGAAGGCGACGTGCCGCGCGACGTCGGCGCCGTTGGGCTGCGGCGCCATCACCATCGCGGCCACCGCGCCGGCCGCGCGGCCCTCGCGCACGCGCGCCGCCGCGCGCGCGGGGTCGGGGTCGCTGGCACCGACGATGAAGGGCACGCGCCCGCCGACATGGCGGCCGAGCCGCGCGACGAGGTCCGCGCGTTCCTCCGGCTTCAGCGTCTCGACCTCGCTCGCCATGCCCGGGAAGACGATGCCGTCGACGCCGCAGGCGATCGCCCAGTCGGCGAGCCGCAGCAGGGCGTCCGCGTCGGGCCCGCCCCCGGGCGAGAACGGCGTCGGCAGCACCGGAAAGACGCCCTCGAGCCTCGACATGCCTGAAGTCCCCTGATTGCCTGCATCGCCCGCTTCCCCCGCGGGGCCGGGGCCATTCTCTACGCCGGGCGGCGGCGATCAAGCGGCGGAGAGGAAGCCGCGCAGCGCGCCCTCGAGGTTGCGGCCGAGCGCCGGGGACAGGTAGCCGCCCTCCTGGACGAGGACCGTGGGCAGGCCGAGCCGCGCGAGCGTGGCGCCGATGCGCGCGAAGCCCGCGGTGGTGAGCGCCATGCCGCGCAGCGGGTCGTCCTCGTGCGCGTCGAGCCCGAGGGCGACCACGAGCGCGCCCGGCGCGAAGCCGCGCACGCGCCGCAGCGCGAGCTCGAGCGCGCGCATGTAGGCGTCGTCGCCGGTGCCCATCGGCAGCGGGACGTTGAGGTTGCGGCCGGCGCCTTCCCCCTCGCCCGCCTCCTCGGCATAGCCGTTGAAGAACGGGTAGTAGGAGGCGGGGTCGGCGTGCAGCGAGACGGTCAGCACGTCGCCACAGCGCCAGAAGATGTCCTGCGTGCCGTTGCCGTGGTGCACGTCGACGTCGACGATCGCGACGCGCGGGTGGCGCGCGCGCAGCACCTGCGCGGCGATCGCGGCGTTGTTGAGGTAGCAGAACCCCGCTGCGCGGCCGGCATGGGCGTGGTGGCCGGGCGGCCGGCACAGCGCGTAGGCCGCGCGCTCTCCCTCGCGCACGATCGTCGCGGCGTGGGCGGCGACGTTGGCGGCGGCGCAGGCGGCGCGCCACGTGTGCTCGCCGACGGGGCAAGCGGCGTCCGCCATGTGCATGCCGGCGCGGCCGACGATGGAGGACGGGTAGCCGCCGGGCGTGGTCGCGGGATGGACGTTGGCGACCACCTCGGGCCCGGCGTCGGGCAGGGCGCGCCAGAGCGTCCAGGCGTTCTCGAGGAAGTCGAGGTAGCGCGCGTCGTGGATCGCGGCGCGCGGCGCGGCGCCGTGGTCCTCCGGCGACAGCAGGTCGAGCCCGGCGGCGCGCGCGCCCTCGGCGAGGAGGTCGGCGCGCACGGGCTGCTCGGCGCTGCGCTCCGCG
>VGDA01000279.1 GCA_016869915.1 Alphaproteobacteria bacterium | reverse complement strand
TGCTGACCATTTGCTCGCCCGACTGGCCGGATTGGACGCGGCGCATCCATGCGTCCTCGTGCGACGGGAACTCGTCGAGGAATGCCTTCGGGATGGCGCGCGTCGAGGCCTGTCCCATCTGGTGGCACCCGACGCAGCCATTGCTCTTCATCAGGTTGAGCCATTCCTGGCGCGTGATGCCCGCGGGAATGTCGCCGCCACCGCCGAAGCGCGCGGCCTCGGGGATGCGGAGCATCGCGTACCAGTGGATCGCGGGGTAGGTTCGCGCGGCGTCGGGCGCGGGCGTCGCGGCGAGCTCCAGAATCTGGCCCGGACGCGCGCGCACGCGCTGGGAATCGACGAGCCCGTAGCCGCGCACGAAGACCTCGTAGGTCGCCAGCGGCAGGTCAGGGACGACGAAGCGTCCTTCGTCGTCGGTCGCCACGATGCGGATGAAGCGCGTCGGCAGGTCGCGGGTCTCCGCGACGACCCAGACGCCGGCCTCCGGCCCGCGCGGGCCGAGGACGCGCCCGCCGATGTCGTCGGCGTCGATCGCCACCACCGGCGGCGGGGCCTGCTGCGCCAAGGCAGGAGCGATCCACGGCGCGGCGAGCGCGAGCCAGAGGGCCGCGGCGATCCAGCCGGTGCGCGAGGACGGAATCGGGCTCGTGGTCATGGCTTCCTCCCCTTCCCGCGATCCGAGGCCGCGGGCGCCGCGCTGTCAAGCGGGTCTCGCGGAGACTGGCCGACGGCCAGGCCTGGCACGACCTCAACCCGGCGCCCTGCTCCTCGATCGGGGTCTCAGGGCGGTTCCGGGGAGAGGCCGCCGCGTCGCGCACCAGGCGGCCTGGCTCAGGCCCGCGGTCCCTCGGGCCCGTCGTCGCGGAACAGCGCCAGCTTCGCCATCTCGGTCGCGACCACGTAGCCCGAGACGATCGCGAGCGACGCCACGACCAGCGTCGCCGGCAGGGGCACGAAGCCGAACGCGGCGGCGAAGCCGTCCATGAAGGGTATCGCCACCGCGGCCACCGCCGCGGCCAGCGTCGTCCACAGCAGCAGCGCGCCGGGCCGCCCGCGAAGCGCCGGGCCGCGCGTGCGCAGGACGAGGACCACGGCGAGCTCGGTCAGCAGCGAGACCAGGAACCAGGCCGTGCGGAACTCCGCCTCCGCGGCGCCGAAGGCGAGCAGCAGGACGGCGAAGGCCAGGAGGTCGAAGGCCGAGCTGACCAGCCCGAACACCGCCATGAAGCGCAGGATCTTGCGCATGCGCCAGCGCTGCGGCCGCGCCAGCCGAGCGGGATCGACGTTGTCCGAGGCGATCGTCGCCGAGGGGATGTCGGAGAGGAAGTTGTTGAGCAGGACCTGCGTCGCGGCGAGCGGCAGGAAGGGCAGCAGCGGCGTCGCCAGCGCCATGCTCACCATGTTCCCGAAATTGGCGGACGTCGTGATCGAGATGTACTTGAGCGTGTTCGCGAAGCTGCGCCGCCCGTCGAGGACTCCCTGCCGCAGCACGCCGAGGTCTGGCCGCAGCAGGACGACGTCGGCGCTCTCGCGCGCGACATCGACCGCGCCCTCGACCGAGATGCCGACATCCGCGGCGTGCAGCGCGGGCGCGTCGTTGATGCCGTCGCCGAGGAAGCCGACGCAATGCCCGGCGCGCTGGAGGGCGCGCACGACCCGCTCCTTCTGCTGCGGGTCGATCTCCACGAAGAGGTCCGTGCGCGGCGCGAGGTGCCAGAGCGCCTCGTCCTTGAGCGCCGCGATGTCGGGCCCCGCGAGCATCGAGCGCGGGTCGAGGCCGACCGCGCGCGCGAGATGGGCCGTCACGTGGCGGTTGTCGCCGCTGACGACCTTGATCCGGATTCCCAGCGCCGCGAGCCCGGCGATCGCGGCGGCGGCGTCCGGGCGCGGCGGGTCCTCGAAGGCGAGGAAGCCGCGGAAGACCATGTCGCGCTCGTCCTCCCGGCCGTGGCGCGGACGCGCCTCTACCGAGCGCGTCGCCAGCGCCAGGACGCGCTCGCCCTCCGCGCCGCGCGCGCGGAAGATGGCGTCGAGCGCCGCGCGCGCCCCGGCGTCGAGCGGCACGTCGCCCCCCGGCCCGCGCAGCGACGTGCAACGCTCGAGGACGTTCGCGAAGGCGCCCTTGGTGACGAGGAGATGCCGGCCGGGCGCGGCCGGGTCGGCGACCACGATCGTCAGGCAGCGCCGCATGAAGTCGTAGGGGATCTCGTCGATCTTCGCGACGCCGGAGACGTCCATCCCCGCTGCCTGGCCCGCGGCGACGATCGCGGCGTCGAGCGGGTTCTCGATCCCGGTCTCCAGCGCGGCGTTCAGGAAGGCGAGGCGCGCCACCTCGCGGTCGGGCGCGCCGGCGGCGTCGAGCGCGTCCTTCATCGCGATCGCGCCTGTGGTCAGGGTCCCCGTCTTGTCCGTGCAGAGCACGTCCATGCTGCCGAGGTTCTCCATCGCCTCGAGCCTGCGCAGGATGACGCCGCGCCTGCCCATCGCGCGCGCGCCGGCGGCCAGCGTGACCGTGACGATCGCCGGGAGGAGCTCGGGCGTCAGCCCGACGGCGAGCGCGACCGAGAAGAGCAGCGAGTCGATCGTCGGCCGGCCGAGCAGAAGGTTCGCGGTCAGCACCGCGAAGACGATGACCAGCATCGTGCGCACGAGCATCTGGCCGAAATGGCGCACGCCGCGCGCGAACTCGGTCTCCGGCGCGCGCTGGCGCAGCCGCTCCGCGATCGCGCCGAAATCCGTCGCGCGGCCCGTGTGAACGACGAGCATGCGCGCGGTGCCGCTGCGCACCGACGAGCCGAGGAAGACGGCGTTGCCGCGTCCCGCGGGCGGCGCGTCCGCCGCGACGATCCCCGGTCGCTTCTCCACCGGGAAGGATTCCCCGGTGATCGCGGCCTCGCTCACCAGGAAGTCGGTGGCCTCGAGCACCAGGCCGTCCGCCGGCACCAGCTTGCCGGCCGAGAGCAGCACCACGTCTCCCGGGACGACGGATGCGGCAGGGATGTCGCGCTCCGCGCCGTCGCGCAGCACGCGCGCGACGAGGGCGAGGCGCTGGCGCAACTGGCGCATGGCGGTCGATGCGCGATGCTCCTGGGCGAAGCCGAGCAGCGCGCTCGCGACGACGATCGCGACGACGATGCCGGCATCGACCCATTCGCGCAGCGCGGCGGAGACGCATGCCGCGAAGACGAGGACGAGGACCAGCGGGCTCTCGAACTGGCGCAACAGGAGGCGCAGCGCGCCCTGCGCCGCGCGCTCCGCGACGTGGTTGCCGCCGAAGCGCGCGAGGCGCCCCGCGGCCTCCCGCGAGGACAGGCCCTGCCGGCCGCTTGCGAGCCGCCTCGCGAGTTCCTCGGGGCCGATCGCCCAGAACGGCGCGTCGTCCGATCCTGCCGCCATGCGCGCGTCCCTCCGCGAGGGGCACGGCCCCGAGGCTGCAGGCTAGGCCCGATGCGGCACGATCCCCCCTGCGGCCACTCGTCGCGGCGCGCGGGGCCGGTCAGTCGAAGGAGGCGACGGCGCGGGCGTGGCGCTCGGCGAGCGGGCCCGGCAGCACCTCGCGGAAGATCCCGGCGAGCGTGCGGTAGTACCAGCGCGTGCCGTCGGCACCGCCGGTGAAGCGCGACCAGACCGCGTCGCCGAGCGCGTGGAAGTCCATCGCGATCGCCTCGGCGTTGTGGGTCTTGTCGGCGAGCGAGACCAACACCGAGCGCGTCGGCTTGCGCGGCAGGGCCGCGAGATAGGCCTCCTTGCGCGGCCGCCACGCCGGCTTGGGCTCCACCCAGGCATCGGTGCAGTCCGCGACGATCGCCGCGACGCCGTCGCCGAAGCGCGCGCGCACCAGCGCCAGGGTCTCCTCGCCGCCCTGGTCCTCGGCGGCGTCGTGCAGGAGGCCGGCGATCGCCTGGTCCTCGTCGCCGCCATGCTCCACGACGAGCGCCGCGACGCTCATCAGGTGGGCGATGTAGGGGGTGCCGACGGCCTTGCGCGTCTGGCGGCGGTGGAGGTCGTGGGCGAAGGCGAAGGCCTCGTCGAAGCGTTTCGTGAGCATGCTCGTGTCGTCTCTCCTCTCTTGGTCATCCTTGCGGGGCGCGGCGGATGCCTTGCCCGTCGTTCAGCGCAGCAGCAGCAATCGCGGCACGGCGTCGGCGCCCATCCAGACCACCGCGTCCTGGTGGAAGCGGCGGCCGAGGCGTCGCGCCTCGTCCTCGTCGATGCCGAGGGCGAGGAAGCTGCGCTCCTCCGGCCAGTCGCTGCCGGGCTCGCCGCCCGCGCCCTCGACAATGCGGGGCGCGCGCGCGGCGAGCGCGGCGCGCAACCGCTCGTGAGCCTGCCGGTTCTCCGCGTCGGGCACCTGCGCACCGAGCGGGTTCCAGGCGGTGATGAAGAGGCTGCAGGCGACGCCCGCCTCGACGTGCATCCGCGCCAGTTCCTCCGAGCGAAGGCCGATCCGCAGGACCGGAGCCGTCGCGTCCATGCCGATGCGGTAATGCGTCGCCTTGTAGGCAGCGAGCTTGTCCGGCGCGATCGTCGTGCTGTCCATTGTCCCTCCTGCGAGGAGGGTCGACGCCCGCTGATTGCCCCTTCCGGAGCCTCATCCCCTTTCGGGAACCACCTTGCCCGGGCGGGCAGGTTGGTCTGGGCGTCGACCCAGTCTCGATGAATGGAGGAAGGATGAGGCCACGGACCGGCGCTGTCAATCAGCCGCGCCATCGTTGTGCGTCCGCCGCCCGGCGTTCTAGCCTGCGTCATGACTCCGTAGCGTTCCTGTCATCATGGACGCGGCCACGACGAGCCGCCTCCGACCAGCAGCCAGGCGAGCCAGACGCATGCCAGCCGACATCTCCGAGCGCGCGATCGACGAATTCCTCGTCTTCGGCCAGGAGCTCGCGGACATCGCCCACGCGATGCTCGCCCCGGCCGGCAGGCTGCGCCCCGATGCGACGCTCAAGCCCGATCGCAGCTTCGTCACCGCCTTCGACCTGGAGATCGAGCGCCGGCTGCGCGCCCGCATCGCGGAGCGCTTCCCGTCCCACGGCGTCCTCGGCGAGGAGCACGACGCCAAGGACGCGGATGCCGAGCTGGTCTGGGTGCTGGACCCGATCGACGGCACCGCGCCCTTCATCGCCGGCTCCCCGGTCTACGGCACGCTGATCGCGCTTGCCCTCGGGGGCAGCCCGATCCTCGGCATCATCGACCAGGCCGCGACGCCGGATCGCTGGGTCGGCGCGCGCGGCCGCCAGACCCGCCACACCGACGGCCCCTGCCGCGCCCGCCCCTGCCCGTCGCTCGGCCAGGCGATCCTGACCTCGAGCAACCCGGATTTCTTCGCCGCGGAGGAGCGCCCCGCGCTCGACGCGCTGCGCGCGAGGACGGCGTGGCGCATCTACGGCACGGCCTGCATGGCCTATGGCCTGCTCTCGTCCGGGCGCACCGACGTCGCGCTCGACA
>VGDA01000278.1 GCA_016869915.1 Alphaproteobacteria bacterium | reverse complement strand
ATTGCAGCGAGTGTTCGTAGTTGTTGACCTGCCAGCCATGGCGCGGCACGTCCTTCTGCGCGCGCAGCAGCGCCATCACCGCGCGGCCCGCGTCGCGCTCCATCGCCTCGCGGCCGAGCCGCGTCACGTAGTCCCAGTCCCCGGCGGTCGCGTCGCGGAAGCTCGTCGCCGCCACGGCCTTCGGTTCGCTGGCGATGCCCATGTATTCCTCCCCTTCGGTTCGCACCCCCAAGCCTAGCAGGCCAGGCCGCCATGGAAAGGCGGCGTTCGGGCTCGCTACCGGTCGATTTGGAAGCCGGCCGCGCGCAGGAATTCCTCGAAGGCCGGGCGCCAGGCGCCGGGATTGCGCGTGAAGCTGGAATGCCCGTCCTCGCCATGCGCGGGCAGCGCGACGAAGCGGCCATTTCCGCCCGCGCGCCGGAACGCCTCGAACCATTCGCGCGGATGGCGCTCACCCATGTAGAGGTCGTTGGGCGCGTAGAGCCACAGGGTCGGGATCCGCGCGGTCGCGCCGTAGGCGCCGAGGAGCCGTTCCATCGCGTGCGGGGAGCAGGGTTGGCCTGGGTGGGTGGCCGGCCTGCCGCCCCCGCCGCCGGCGAAGTTGACCGCCGCGCGCACGCCCTCGGGCGGGTCGGCGGCGACCGCGATCGCGGTCGTGCCGCCATAGGACTGCCCCATCACCAGCCCGCGCCCCGGGTCGATGTCGGGGCGGCCGCGGGCATGGGCGACGACGGCGCGCGTCTGCTGGGCGGCCGCGTCGTAGCCGGGCGCATAGCGCTTCGCCGCGCACGGTCCGCTGTGCTCGATGTCCTGGCCGCCGGCGATCCCGTAGCCGATGCGCGTCGGCACGAAGACGGCGAAGCCGAGCGAGACGAGGTAGCGGCTGTTCTCCGTGTAGCGCACCCGGCCGAGCGCCGCGTTCGCGGCCGCGGAGGTGGCCCGTCCATGGCCCAGCACGACGAAGGGCGAGCGCGCGATCGCGTCGTCGCGGAACACCGTGACCGGAAGCTCGTGGCGGATCTCGCCGAGGACCTCGTGGCGTATCGTGACGGGTATGCGGACGATCTCCTCGACCACCGCGGCCTCGGCGCCGCCGGCGGCGAGGAGCAGGGCCGCGGCGGCCAGAATTCCGGCGGTACGCATGTCTTCTCCTCCTTCGCGGGTGCGCGGGCCGGGCGCGAAGCTCAGGCGCCGGCGCGCGCGAGGCTGCGCGCGCGCCAGCCGAGGAAGCGCAGCGCGAGCGCCGAGAGCAGGGCGTGGAGCCGGCCCGTGGGCTGCAGCCCGATCGCCTTCAGGACCATGGCGAGCCCACGCTCGACATGCCGCGCGCCGTAGAGCGCGTAGGCGCGTCGCGCATAGGCGCGGCTCCAGCGGCGGCGCTCGTAGGGCACGCCCGGCGGCGCGTTGGCGGCATGGAAGGCGCAGGCGAGTTCGTCGTCCCCGGCCTCGAGCATGCGGCCGAGGCCCGCGCGCAGCCGGCCCAGGCGCCCGATCCGCTCCGCGTCGAGGTAGCGGCGCATGTGGTCGTGGAAGAGCTTGTAGTGGCGGAACTCGTCCGCCGCGATGCGGCGGCAGACCTGCGCCAGCACCGGCTCGCGCGCGGCGTCCGCGATGGCGCCGTAGTAGGAACTCGTCCCCGTCTCGACGATGCAGCGCGCGATTAGCTCGCCGGTGCGCGAGCCGCGCACCGACGCCGTGGCATCGAGCGGCAGGGCATAGGCGGCGGAGAAGCGCGCCGAGGCGGCCTCGAAGTCCCAGGCCGGGTCGGCGAGCCGGGACCAGCGCGCGAGCGCCTCGCCATGCAGGACCTCCTCGCGCGCCCATTCGTCGACGGCCGCGCAGAAGGCGTCGTCGCCGGCGAAGACGTTGCGCAGGTAGACGGCGTAGTCGAGGCCATTGCGCTCGACGAGCGCCGCGGCCTTCGCGACCTGCAGGAGGTCGGGGCAGGCCTTCGACGCGTCGAAGGCGCTCCAGTCGATGTCGTCGAGGGTCCAGTGCGCCATCCAGGAACTCCCGATGCGCCGCCCGCGCGGCGCGTGCTGCAGAACCCGGTCCTGCAACGCCCGGGGGCGCGGGATGTTCCCCCGCGCCGCGCTGTCAGGCGTAGGAGAGCTTGGCCTCGGCCACCGCGATGCGCGCGGCCAGCGCGGCGCGCTCGGCATCGCCATCGGCGACCGCGAGGCCGTCGCGCAGCGACTTGATCTCGCCCTCGATCTGGCCGCGGTCGAGATCGGCGACCGGCATGGCCTGCTCGGCGAGCACGGTGCAGCGCTCGGCCGTGACCTCGGCGAAGCCGCCGGCCACGAAGATGCGGTCGCTGACGCCGCCCGCGTCGTGGACGTCGATGACGCCCAGGCGCAGCGTGGAGATCAGCGGCGCATGGCCGCGCAGGACGCCGAAATCGCCTTCGGCGCCCGGCACGACGACCATGTCGACGGACCTGGAGAGCAGCAGGCGCTCCGGGCTGACGAGCTCGAACTCGACTTTATCGGCCATGGACGTTTCCCTCGGGCTGGGGCGCTTCGCTCAGGCCGCCTCGGCCGCCATCTTGCGCGCCTTCTCCATGGCCTCCTCGATGGTGCCGACCATGTAGAACGCGGCCTCCGGCATGTCGTCGCACTCGCCCGCCACGATCTTCTTGAAGCCCTTGATCGAGTCCTCGAGCTTCACCAGCACGCCCGGCGTGCCCGTGAAGACCTCGGCGACGTGGAAGGGCTGCGAGAGGAAGCGCTGAATCTTGCGCGCGCGCGAGACCACCAGCTTGTCCTCCTCCGAGAGCTCGTCCATGCCCAGGATCGCGATGATGTCCTGGAGCGACTTATAGGTCTGCAGCACGCGCTGCACGTCGCGCGCCACCTGGTAGTGCTCGTCGCCGATGACGCGCGGGTCGAGCATGCGCGAAGTCGAGTCGAGCGGGTCGACGGCGGGGAAGATGCCGAGCTCGGCGATCTGGCGCGAGAGCACCGTGGTCGCGTCGAGGTGGGCGAAGGACGTCGCCGGCGCCGGGTCGGTCAGGTCGTCGGCGGGCACGTAGATGGCCTGCACCGAGGTGATCGAGCCCTTCTTGGTCGAGGTGATGCGCTCCTGCAGCGCGCCCATGTCCGTCGACAGCGTCGGCTGGTAGCCGACCGCCGAGGGGATGCGGCCGAGAAGCGCCGACACCTCGGCGCCGGCCTGCGTGAAGCGGAAGATGTTGTCGACGAAGAACAGGACGTCCTGGCCTTCCTCGTCGCGGAAATACTCGGCTACGGTGAGGCCGGAGAGGCCGACGCGCGCGCGCGCGCCCGGCGGCTCGTTCATCTGGCCGTAGACCAGCGCCACCTTGGAACCCGGGCCGTCGAGCTTGATGACGCCCGATTCGATCATCTCGTGGTAGAGGTCGTTGCCCTCGCGCGTGCGCTCGCCGACGCCCGCGAAGACCGACACGCCGCCATGCGCCTTCGCGACGTTGTTGATGAGCTCCATGATCGTGACGGTCTTGCCGACGCCGGCACCGCCGAACAGGCCGATCTTGCCGCCCTTGGCGTAGGGCGCGAGCAGGTCGATGACCTTGATGCCCGTGACGAGGATCTGCGCCTCGGTCGACTGGTCGACGAATTCGGGCGCCGAGCGGTGGATCGGCAAGGTCTTCTTCGCGTCGACCGGGCCGCGCTCGTCGATCGCGTCGCCGATGACGTTGACGATGCGGCCGAGGGTCTCGGGGCCCACCGGCATCGAGATCGGGGCGCCGGTGTCGACGGCCGCCTGGCCGCGCACGAGGCCTTCCGTCGAGTCCATCGCGATGGTGCGGCAGGACTGCTCGCCGAGATGCTGCGCCACCTCGAGGACCAGGGTCTTGCCCTGGTTCTGGACGTGCAGCGCGTTCAGGATGTTGGGCAGCTCGCCGTCGAACTGGACGTCGACGACCGCGCCCATGACCTGCGTGACGCGACCGACATTGTTGTTTGCCATGGTCCTGCTCCTGCGGGTATCCGGTTAGACCGCTTCGGCGCCGGAGATGATCTCGATCAGCTCCTTGGTGATCGAGGCCTGGCGCTGGCGGTTGTAGCTGAGGGTGAGACGCTTGATCATGTCGCCCGCGTTGCGCGTGGCGTTGTCCATCGCGGTCATGCGCGCGCCCTGCTCCGAGGCGTTGTTCTCGAGCAGCGCACGATAGACCTGGACCGACAGGTTGCGGGGCAGCAGCTCCGTCAGGATCTGCTCCTCGTCGGGCTCGTATTCGTAGACCGCGCCGCCCGCCGCGGTGGCCGCGCCGGACCCGCCCTCGATGGCGAAGGGGATCAGCTGCTGGCGGGTCACGATCTGGGTGATCGCGGACCTGAAGCGCGCGTAGAAGATCGAGCAGACGTCGAACTCGCCGGCGAAGGACAGCGAGCGGCGCCCGACATCCTCCATCGAGCCGACGATCAGCTTCGCGAAGTCGCGGCGCAGCTGGTCGCGGCCCTTGCGGCCGACGCAGAAGATGCGGACCTGCTTGCCCTCGGAGAGGAGCTGGCGCACATGCGTGCGCGCGCCGCGGACGATCGACGAGTTGAAGGCGCCGCACAGGCCGCGGTCGGAGGTCGCCACCACGACGAGGTGGATCTCGGAGCGGCCGGTGCCGGCGAGGAGCGCGGGCGCCCCCGCGCCGCCGGACAGCGAGCCGGCGAGCGAGCCCAGCATGCGGCTCATGCGCTCCGCGTAGGGGCGGGCCGCCTCCGCCTTCTCCTGCGCGCGGCGCAGCTTCGCCGCGGCGACCATCTTCATCGCCGAGGTGATCTTCTGCGTCGATTTCACCGACGCGATTCGCGTGCGGTACTGCTTCAGAGACGGCATCGGCCGAAAGCCCCGTTCAAGCGCGTCGGACGGTTCAGGCGAAGGACTTCACGAAGCCGTTCAGGATCTCCGTGAGCTTGCCCTCGGTCGCCTTGGAGATCTCGCGCTCCGTGCGGATCGCGTCGAGCACGGCCGCGTGCTTCGCCTTGATCTCGGAGAGCAGCGCCTTCTCGAAGCGGCCGATCTGGGCGACCTGGAGGCCGTCGAGGTAGCCGCGCGTGCCGGCGAAGATCGAAACGACCTGCTCCTCGACCGGCATCGGCGAGTACTGCGGCTGCTTGAGCAGCTCGGTCAGGCGCGCGCCGCGGGCGAGCAGCTTCTGCGTCGCCGCGTCGAGGTCGGAGGCGAACTGCGAGAAGGCCGCCATCTCGCGGTACTGCGCGAGCTCGAGCTTGATGCGGCCAGCGACCTGCTTCATCGCCTTGATCTGCGCGGCGGAGCCGACGCGGCTGACCGACAGGCCGACATTGATGGCCGGGCGGATGCCTTTGTAGAACAGCTCGGTTTCGAGGAAGATCTGGCCGTCCGTGATCGAGATCACGTTGGTTGGGATGTAGGCTGAGACGTCACCGGCCTGGGTCTCGATGACCGGCAGCGCCGTCAGCGAGCCCGCCTTCATCGCGTCCGACATCTTGGCGGCGCGCTCGAGCA
>VGDA01000277.1 GCA_016869915.1 Alphaproteobacteria bacterium | reverse complement strand
GGGGACTTCAACGACGGGGGCGAGTCCGAGACGCTCGCGCTGCTCGCCGAGGCAGGGCTCGCGGACCTCGCGCTGACGCTGCCGCCCGAGGAGCGCTATTCCTACGTCTTCGAGCGCGTGGCGGAGGACCTCGACCATGTCCTCGTGAACGATGTGCTGCGCGGCTTCGCGTCCCTTGACATCGTCCACGCCAACGCGGAATTCCTGGCCTAGGAGCGTGCGAGCGACCACGACGCGCTGCTCGCGCGCTTCACCTTCGCGCTCCCCGTGCCCGAGCCTTCCGCGCTGCTCGCGCTCCTGCCCGCCGCCGCGCTCGCCAGCGCCCGCCGCCGGGCGCGCGGCTCAGCCGGCGTCGCGTAGCAGCGCCTCGAGGAGGGCGGGCACGGTCTCGCTCGCGGGGCCCTCGATGCGCTCGTCGAAGGCACGCGACATGGCGCCAGGCTCGAGGTTGAGCTCCACCGTGCGCGCGCGGCCGGCGACCTCGGCGACGAAGCCCGCGGCCGGATGCACCTGGCCGCTGGTGCCGATCGCGACGAAGAGGTCGCAGCCTTCGAGCGCCGCGCCGATCTCGTCCATTGCGAGCGGCATCTCGCCGAACCACACGACATGCGGCCGCATGCCGCCGGCCCGACCGCAGGAGGGGCAGGCCGTCGTGGCCGAGAGGTCCTCCTGCCAGGGCGCGACATGGCCGCAATGGCCGCACCGCGCCTTGCCGAGCTCGCCATGCATGTGGACGAGGCGGCGCGAGCCCGCGCGCGCATGCAGGTCGTCGACGTTCTGCGTGACGAGCAGGAACCCGCCCGGCCAGGCGCGCTCGAAGCGCGCCAGCGCGAGATGGGCGGCGTTCGGCGCGACCGCGGGGTCGCGCAGCTGCGCGCGCCGCGCGTTGTAGAACGCGTGGACGCGCGCCGGGTCGCGCGCGAAGGCACCGGGCGTCGCGACGTCCTCCACCCGCACCCGCGCCCAGATCCCGTCCGGGTCGCGGAAGGTCGCGAGCCCGGATTCGCGGCTGATCCCCGCGCCGGTGAGGACGACGATCGAGGGATGGCGCCTCGTCACCGCTTCCATTGCGGCCGGCGCGCGCGGCCCTTCCTGGAGTTGACGGCGCCGCCGGTGGAGCGCGCGACGGGCTTGCCGGCCGACTTCGCCGCGTAGCCGCCGGCGGCGCGCGCCTCGGCGACGCCCGGCCCGGCGGCGCCCGCCGGCATCTCGAGCTCGATCGCCTCGAGCCGTCTGATCTCGTCGCGCAGCCGCGCGGCCTCCTCGAACTCAAGGTCGGCGGCGGCGGACTTCATCTTCTCCTCCAGCTCGGCGACCACGGCGCGCAGGTTGTGGCCCACCGCGTGCTGCTTCTCGTCGATGCCCGTCCCGACCAGCACGTGGTCGCGCTCGTAGACCGATCCGAGGATGTCGCCGATGCCCTTGCGCACGCTCTCCGGCGTGATGCCATGGGCCTCGTTCCACTCCACCTGCTTGCGCCGCCGGCGATCGGTCTCCTCGAGCGCCGCCTTGAGCGAAGCGGTCATCGTATCGGCGTAGAGGATCACGCGCCCGTCTACGTTGCGCGCGGCGCGGCCGATCGTCTGCACCAGCGAGGTGCGCGAGCGCAGGTAGCCCTCCTTGTCGGCGTCGAGGATGGCGACCAGCGCGCATTCGGGGATGTCGAGGCCCTCGCGCAGCAGGTTGATGCCCACGAGCACGTCGAAGGCGCCGAGGCGCAGGTCGCGGATGATCTCGATGCGCTCCAGCGTCTCGACGTCGGAATGGATGTAGCGCACGCGCACGCCGGCCTCGTGCATGTATTCGGTGAGGTCCTCGGCCATGCGCTTGGTGAGCGTGGTGACCAGCGCGCGCTGGCCGCGCAGCGCGACGGCGCGCACCTCCGCCAGCAGGTCGTCGACCTGCTTCTCCGTGGGCCGGATCTCGCAGGTCGGGTCGATGAGGCCGGTCGGGCGGATGACCTGCTCGACGAAGACGCCGCCGGTGCGCTCGAGCTCCCACGGGCCCGGCGTCGCGGAGACGCAGACCGTCTGCGGGCGCATCGCGTCCCATTCCTCGAACTTCAGCGGGCGGTTGTCGGCGCAGGAGGGCAGGCGGAACCCGTATTCGGAGAGCGTCGACTTGCGCACGAGGTCGCCGCGATACATGCCGCCGATCTGCGGGATCGTGACATGGCTCTCGTCGACGATCAGGACCGCGTCCCGCGGCAGGTACTCGAACAGCGTCGGCGGCGGCTCGCCGGGCTTGCGGCCCGTGAAGTAGCGCGAGTAGTTCTCGATCCCCGCGCAGGAGCCCGTCGCCGCCATCATCTCGAGGTCGAACTGCGTGCGCTGCTCCAGCCGCTGCGCCTCGAGGAGCTTGCCGGCGTCGCGCAGCTCCACGAGCCTCGCCTTGAGGTCGCGCTTGATCTGCTCCATCGCCTGGTCGAGCGTCGGCTGCGGCAGCACGTAGTGCGAGTTGGCGTAGAGCCGCGCCCTGGGGAGCGCGGCGTGCCTCTCCCCCGTCAGCGGATCGAACTCGTGGATCGATTCGATCTCGTCGCCGAACAGCGACAGGCGCCAGGCGCGGTCCTCGCAATGCGCGGGGAAGACCTCGACCGAGTCGCCGCGCACGCGGAAGGCGCCGCGCGCGAAGTTCGCGTCGTTGCGCCGGTACTGCAGGCGCACGAGCTGGCGCAGCAGCTCGTTGCGCTCGATCGACTGCCCGGCCTCGAGGTCGACCACCATCGCCGAGTAGGCCTCGACCGAGCCGATGCCGTAGATGCAGGAGACCGAGGCGACGATCACGACGTCGCGCCGCTCGAGCAGCGCGCGCGTCGCGGAGTGACGCATGCGGTCGATCTGCTCGTTGATCGAGGATTCCTTCTCGATGTAGGTGTCCGTCCGCGGCACGTAGGCCTCGGGCTGGTAGTAGTCGTAGTAGCTGACGAAGTACTCGACCGCGTTGTCCGGGAAGAACGACTTCATCTCGCCGTAGAGCTGCGCGGCCAGCGTCTTGTTCGGCGCGAGGATGAGGGCGGGGCGCTGCAGGTTCTGGACGACGTGCGCCATGGTGAAGGTCTTGCCCGAGCCGGTGACGCCCAGCAGCACCTGGTCGCGCTCGCCCGCGGCCAGCCCGGCCGTGAGCTCGGCGATCGCCTGCGGCTGGTCGCCCGCCGGCACGTAGGAGGAGACGATCCTGAGCGGCGCGGCGGGGCCGTCGCGCTCCAGCGCCAGCGGCGGGGGCGCGGCCGGGTTGATCATCGCCTCGGGCACGGGATGGGACTGGCGGGCGGTCATGGCCCCAATATGCATCTCCGCCGCGCCGATGCGAGTCGCGCGCGCATGCCGCTCGGCTATGCTCGCCCCATGCCATGGCCCCTGCCCGACATCGTCCTCGAGAACGCCCGCGCGCGCCGCGGGCGGCTCGAGGTCTTCGACGCGATCGACCCTGCGCGCTGCGCCCTGCTGGTCGTCGACATGCAGCTCGCCTGGACCAGCGCGGAGGGGCCGATGCACGTCCCCGACGCGGCGGCGATCGTGCCGGGCATCAACGCGCTGGCGGCGGCGCTGCGCGCGCGGGGCGGCCTCGTCGCCTGGATCCAGCACTCCAACGCGCCACCCGGCTCGCCGCTGCACTGGCAGACCTTCTACGCGAACTTCATCCGGCCGGAGCGGCGCGCGGCCTCGCTGCGCACGCTGGCGCCGGGCGCGCCGCTCCACGCCCTCGACCCCGCGCTGGACGTGCGCGACGGCGACCTGCGGCTGCGCAAGTACAGGTTCAGCGCCTTCACCCGCAACCCGGAGGACCCGGAGGCGCTGCTGCGCGCGCGCGGCATCGACACGGTCGTGGTCGCCGGCGTCGCCACCAACATCTGCTGCGAGTCGACGGCGCGCGACGCGATGATGCGCGACTTCCGCGTCTTCATGCCCCACGACGCCGTGACCGCGGGCAGCGCCGAGGCGCATGGCGCGGGGCTGCTCGCCGTCGCGCAGGTCTTCGCCGACATCCGCCCGGTCGAGTCGCTGCTGCGCCTGGTGGAGGCGTCGTGAGCGCCCCGCGTGCCGCTGCGCGCGTCCTGCGTGCCGACTTCGCCGACGAGGCGCATGGGCGCGCGCTGGTGGCGCTGCTGGAGGCCTATGCGCTCGACCCGGCCGGCGGCGGCGCGCCGCTCGCCGACCATGCGCGCGCCAACCTCGTGCCGGGCCTTGCCGCGCGGCCCCATGCCTTCGCCGTGCTCGCCTTCGACGGCGACGAGCCGGCGGGCCTCGCGATCTGCCTCGAGGGCTTCTCCACCTTCGCGGGCCGGCCGCTGGTCAACATCCACGACGTCTTCGTCGTCGCGGGCAAGCGCGGCCGCGGCATCGCGGAAGCGATGCTCGCGCTGGTCGAGCGCATCGCGCGCGAGCGCGGGGCCTGCAAGCTCACGCTCGAGGTGCTCTCCGGCAACGAGGGCGCGAAACGCCTCTACGCGCGGATCGGCTTCGGCGCCTACGCGCTCGACCCCGCGCTCGGCGACGCGCGCTTCTGGCAGAAGCCGCTCTCGCCATGATTGCCGGTCCGGGCGTCGGGGCATAAGGTGCCCGGCCGCGGCCCCCGGCGGGGGTCGCGCCGCCCCACCCCAATTCCAGGACCGCGTCCCATGGGAATCCTCGCCGAGCGCCTCAAGGCCATCAAGCCGTCCCCGACCATCGCCGTCACCAACAAGGCGCGCGAGCTCAAGGCCGCCGGGCGCAACGTGATCGGACTCGGCGCCGGCGAGCCGGACTTCCCGACGCCGGAGAACGTCAAGCAGGCGGGCATCCGCGCGATCCAGGAGGACGACACGAAGTACACGGCCGTCGACGGCACGCCGGCGCTCAAGCAGGCGATCATCGCGAAGTTCAAGCGCGAGAACGGCCTGACCTACGCGCCGAACCAGGTCATCGTCGGCACCGGCGGCAAGCAGGTGCTCTACAACGCGCTGGTCGCGACGCTCGACAAGGGCGACGAGGTCATCATCCCCGCGCCCTACTGGGTGAGCTACCCGGACATGGTGGCGCTGGCGGACGGCACGCCGGTGCCCGTCGCCTGCCCGCAGAACAACGGCTTCAAGCTGCGCCCCGAGGACCTGGAGGCGGCGATAACGCCGCGCACCAAGTGGGTGATCCTCAACTCGCCCTCGAACCCGACCGGCGCCGGCTACACCTGGGCGGAGATGAAGGCGCTGACCGACGTGCTGCTGCGCCACCCGCATGTCTGGGTGCTGACCGACGACATGTACGAGCACCTCGTCTACGACGACTTCAAGTTCTGCACGCCCGCGCAGGTCGAGCCGAGGCTCTACGACCGCACGCTGACGACCAACGGCGTGTCGAAGGCGTACTGCATGACCGGCTGGCGCATCGGCTATGCCGGCGGCCCCGCCGAGCTGATCAAGGCGATGTCGACGATCCAGTCGCAGTCGACCTCGAACCCGTCCTCGATCAGCCAGGCCGCCGCGGTCGAGGCGTTGA
>VGDA01000276.1 GCA_016869915.1 Alphaproteobacteria bacterium | reverse complement strand
CGACGGATAGCGGGCTGCATGTCGTGGTGCGCTTCGGCCCGCGCATGCCCGCGGGCATCGACGACCGCGAGGTGGCCGCTGCGGCGCTGCAGGCGGGTATCGTCGCGCAGCCACTCTCCGCCAGCCACGCGCGGCCGCCGCGGCGGCGCGGGCTGCTGCTCGGCTTCGCGGGCTTCCCGGAGGAGGCGCTGGCCGCCGCGATGCGTGGCCTCGGGCGCGCGGCGGAGGAGCTCGCGCGGCGCGGCGGGCGACGCCGCTCAGCCTGATCCCTCGATCTCCTCGCGCAGGATCTCGAGCTCCAGCCAGCGTTCCTCGGCGGCGGCGAGCGCGGCCTCCGTCTCCGCCAGCTCGCGCGTCGCGCGATCGAAGCCCGCGCGGTCGCGCGCGTAGAGGCCGGGGTCGGCGAGCGTCGCGCCCGCGGCGGCGATGCGCGCGCGCAGCCTGTCCATCTCCGCGGGCAGCGACTGTAGCGCGTGGCGCTGGTTGAACCCGAGCCGCGCCTTCGCGGCGCGCGGCGCCGGCGGGGCGGAGGGCGAGGCGGCCGCGGCGCGCTCCGGGGCGCGGGAGGCCTTCGCCTCGACGCCGCGGCCGCGCTGCGCGACCATGTCGGAATAGCCGCCGGCATAGTCCTGCCAGCGCCCGCCGCCCTCGGCGGCGACCACCGAGGTGGCGACGCGGTCGAGGAAGTCGCGGTCGTGGCTGACGACGATCGCGGTGCCGGCGTAGTCGGCGAGGATCTCCTGCAGCAGGTCCAGCGTCTCGACGTCGAGGTCGTTGGTCGGCTCGTCGAGCACGAGCAGGTTCGACGGCCGCGCGAGCGCGCGCGCCAGCAGCAGCCTGCCGCGCTCGCCGCCCGAGAGCGCGGAGACCGGCATGCGCGCGAGCTCGGGCGCGAACAGGAAGTCCTTCATGTAGGAGAGGACATGCCGCGGCTGGCCGCCGACATGCACCTGGTCGCCGCGCCCGCCGGTGAGGACCTCGCCCAGCGTCGCCGAAGGCTCGAGGCTCTCGCGCTTCTGGTCGAGCGTGACCATCGACAGTCCCGTGCCGATCGCGACCTCGCCGGAATCGGGCGCGAGCTCGCCGGTCAGCATGCGCAGCAGCGTCGTCTTGCCTGCGCCGTTCGGGCCGACGATGCCGACGCGGTCGCCGCGCATCACGCGCGTGGAGAAGTCCCTGACCACCGCCTCGCCGCCGAACGACTTCGAGATGCCGGTCGCCGCGATCACCAGCGTGCCCGACCCGCCGGCGTCGAAGGACGCCATGCGCGGCGCGCCCTGCGGCGCGACGCGCTCGCGCCGCTGGCGGCGCAGGTCGTGCAGGTCGGCGAGGCGCCGCACGTTGCGCTTGCGGCGCGCGGAGACGCCGTGGCGCAGCCAGTGCTCCTCGCGCACGACCTTGCGCGCGAGCTTGTGGGCCTCGGTCTCCTCCTGCTCGAGGACCTCGTCGCGCCACGCCTCGAAATGCGCGAAGCCCTTCTCGAGGCGCCGCGTGCGGCCACGGTCGATCCACGCCATCGCGCGCGACAGCGTGGCGAGGAAGCGGCGGTCGTGGCTGATGATCACCATCGCCGCGCGCATCGAATCGAGTTCCTCCTCTAGCCACGCGATCGCCGGCAGGTCGAGGTGGTTGGTCGGCTCGTCGAGCAGCAGGATGTCCGGCCGCGGCGCGATCGCGCGCGCGATGGCGGCGCGCCGCGCCTCGCCACCGGAGAGCCTGCCGGGCTCCTCGTCGCCCGCGAGGCCGAGGCGCTCGAGGAGGTACTGGACGCGATGCGCGTCGTCGGCGGGGCCGAGCCCGTCCTCGGCATAGGCGCGCACGGTCGCGAAGCCGGAGAGGTCGGGCTCCTGCAGCAGGTAGCGCAGCGTCGTGCCGGGCTGCAGGAAGCGCGTGCCGGCATCGGCGCTGGCGATCCCGGCGGCGACCTTCAGCAGCGTCGACTTGCCGGAGCCGTTGCGCCCGACCAGCGCGAGGCGCTCGCCTGGCGCGACGGAGAGTTCCGCGCCGTCGAGCAGCGGCGGGCCGCCATGCGCGACGCGGATGTCCTTGAGGAGGAGGAGCGGGGGCGCTGCCATCGCGCAGTCGGGTAGCGCATGGCGCCCTCCCGCGCCATGGAAAACGCGGCGCGGAGATCCTCTCCGGGGGAGGTCCTCAGCCGCGGTGCTCGCGCCGACGTCGCAGCAGCGGCACGAGCGCGGCGGCGAGCGGCACGCTCTCGTAGAGCGCGGGCAGCGCGATGTGCTGCGCGATCTCGAAGCAGAAGGCCGGCAGGTCCTGCGCCGGCAGGCCGAGCGAGGTGCCGCCGGGCGTCGCCTCGTCGAGCCGGATGCCGAAGGCGCCGGCCGCCAGGAGCTCCGTCGTGCCCGCGTTGTTCACGCGCACGGGCCACCACAGGTCGTCCGACAGGAAGAGCGCCTGCGGGCCGCCGCCGCCGGGTGCGTTCGAGATCTGGTAGAAGGGCGCGGCACGCGTCGGCTGGGACGCGAGGCCGAGGAGGAACGCGGCCGCGAGGGCCGCCATCGCATTGCGCTTGATCATGGGACGCGTCTCTCCGCCGTGGATGGCGAAGGAGGAGCAAGTTCCATGCCTTGCACGGAATCCCATGGAATCGAGGGGTGGCGGCGTGCAGCCACGCCGCGTGCGTAAGGAAACCCGACGCCGCGCCCGCGCGAGCGCGTGGCGCCTATTCGATCCGCCCCTCGCGCGCGGCGAGGAAGGCGCGCGCGCCGCGCGCGGCGCGGCAGGCGGTCGCGAGGCAGGCCTGCAGCAGGTAGCCGCCGGTCGGCGCGTCCCACGCGACCATCTCGCCGCAGGCGAAGGTGCCGGGCCGCCGGCGCAGCATCAGCTCCTCGTCGAGCTCGTCCCACGCGATGCCGCCGGCCGACGAGATCGCGCGCTCCAGCCCCGCGAGCGCCGTCACGCGCAGGCCGAGCGACTTGATCGCCGCGGCGAGCGCCTTCGGCGCCTGCGGCAGGTCCCGCCCATGCGCCTCGCGCAGCAGCGCGATGGCGACCGGCGGCAGGCCCGCCGCCTTGCGCAGGAAGTTGGCCAGCGACTGCGCGCCGCGCGGCGCGCCGAGCGCGCGGGCAAGCGCATCGACCGAAAGGTCCGGCCGCAGGTCGATCGCGAGGCGCGCGCCGCCCTCGCGCGCCAGCGCCGCGCGCAGCGGCGCGGAGAGCGCGTAGACCGCGCCGCCCTCCAGGCCGCGCGCCGTGACCACCGCCTCTCCGCGCACGACGTCGTCGCCGACGCAGAGCGCTATGCGCTTGAGCGGCGTGCCGGCGAAGCGCGCACGCAGGTGGTCGGACCACGCGACCTCGACGCCGCAATTCGAAGGCGCGAGTTCCTCGACCTCGACGCCCGCGGCGCGCAGCGTCGTCGTCCATGCGCCGTCGGAGCCGAGGCGCGGCCAGCTGGCGCCCCCCAGCGCGAGGATCGTCGCGTCCGCGAAAGCAGCATGCGCGCCGCCTTCCGCGTCGAGGAAGGAGAGCGCGCCGTCGGCGCGCCATCCGGTCCAGCGGCGGCCAAGCTCGAATCGCACACCGGCCTCCTCCAGCCGTCGCGTCCATGCGCGCAGCAGCGGCGAGGCCTTCATCGCGCGGGGGAAGACGCGCCCGCTGCTGCCGACGAAGGTCTCCTGGCCAAGCCCCTCGCACCATGCGCGCAGCGCCGCGGGCGGGAAGTCCGCGAGGATCGGCGCGAGTCGTGGCGCGGAGCCGCGGTAGCGGCCCAGGAAGGCGGGCATCGGCTCCGAATGCGTGACGTTGAGGCCACCGCGTCCCGCCATCAGGAACTTGCGCCCGACGCCGCGCATGCGGTCGAGGACCACGACGTCGTGGCCGGCGGCGAGGCGTTCCGCTGCCATCAGCCCGGCGGGCCCGGCCCCGATGACCGTGACGCGCGGGCGTCCCGCGCCGGGCGCCGCCGCCCTGGCGGCGCCGGCGTCGTTCATGCGTCGGCCTCGTAGACCGGCACGACGTAGGGACCTTCCGGGATGACCGCCACGCCGCGGTCGCCGCTGCGCGCGATGCTCGCGCGCACCGCCGCGCCGACGTCGTCGACCACCTCGACGCCCGTGATCGCGCGCAGGCCCGCGTCGAGCCCGGTCGTGTAGAGCTGGATGCGGCCCTTGCGCATGGGCTTGAGCTGCATCTCCGTCTGCCACTCGTCGATCTCCGCGAGGTCCTTCGCGACCAGCGTCGCGAGGAAGCGGTCGGGGCCGAGCGCGACGAGGCGCTCCTGCGCGTGCCTGAACTCCGCCGAGCCGAAGCCCTCGGAGCATTGCGAGGCGATGATCAGCGTCCCGCCGGGCGAGAGGATGTCGAGCGGCGTCACCATGCCCTTGACGGTCTGGTAGTAGGTCTTGTCGAGCGGGTAGCCGGCCGACGAGGTGACGATGGTCGAGAAGCGCCGGCCGACGGGCACGCGCGTCGCGCCGTCGATGAAGGCCACCGCCGCGAGGTGGCTCTCCACGATCTCGCCGAAGCTGGCGAAGACGAGCGCGCGCGCCTCGTCGATCACCGTGTTGAGCGCGTAGACGTCGCCCAGCCGCCGCACGATCTGCAGCTGTTCCTCGTGCAGCGGGTTGCCGGCGAGGTTGCACTGGACGGCGAGCGGGTCCTCCATGAAGCGCGCGGAATGGAAGGTGCGGATCGTCGTGTGGTGCGCGACGCCGGGCGCCACGACCTTGCGGCCGCCCGACCAGCCGGCCATGAAATGCGGCTCGACGAGGCCGGTGGCGATGCGCAGCTCCGCCTCGGCGAAGAGGCGGTTGATGCGGATCGGCACGCCGCGCGTCGGCGTGGTGCCGAGGTCGACATGGTCCTCGTCGTTGCGCGCGAAATGGTTCACGACGCGCACGGTGCGCAGCACCCAGGGGTCGCCGACCAGTTCCTCGAGCTCCGCGCCCTCGTTGGGGCGGTGCAGGCCGGTGGCGACGAGGACGCTGATGCCGGAGGCGGGCACGCCCGCGGCCAGCAGCCGCTCGATCATCGGGCGCAGGAAGAGGTGGTTGGGGACCGGGCGCGTGATGTCGCAGATCAGGATGCAGGCGCTGCGCTTGCCGCGCGCGAGCTCCGACAGCGGCGCCGAGCCGATCGGTCGCTCGAGCACGCCGGCGATCGCGGCCGCGGGATCGGCGACGCGCTGCAGGTCGCGCTTGCGGATCACCGTCGCCTCCGCCTCCGGCGGCAGGTCGACCGCGAGGTGCGAGCGGCCATAGGCGATCTCGATCCTGCCGCCGCTGGTGCTGCTCATGGGCTTGTCCTCCGGTCGATGGCGCGCAGCGCGCGCAGGGCGGCGCAGGCGGCGCCGTAGCCGTTGTCGATGTTGACCACCGCGACGCCGGGCGCGCAGCTCGCGAGCGCGGCGTGCAGCGCCGTCTCGCCTCCGCGCGCGGCGCCGTAGCCGGTCGAGGTCGGCACGCCGATCACGATCCCGGGCACGAGGCCGCCGAGCACGCTCACCATCGCCGCGTCCATTCCCGCG
>VGDA01000275.1 GCA_016869915.1 Alphaproteobacteria bacterium | reverse complement strand
CGTCGCGAAGGCCGTCGCGCCATCGTCGCCCCTGCGCAGGACGAGGCACGCCGTGGTCGGCGCGACGTTCCAGCGCGCGGCGAGGTTCGGCGCGGGACCCGCGACGGCGAAGGCCCGGCGGATGAGCTCGACGGGCGAGACGAGGAGGAAGCGGCCGCACATGGGCGCGGAATACCCGCGCGCGGGCTGGTGGCGCAAGCGTCCCGGGGGCGCGCTGGCCGCCCTTGCCAAGCCCGCCCGTTGGTCGATTTAATCGGGTATCCAACGTCGCAAGAGCGAGGACGCAGCCATGGTGAAGTTCGGTGTCGGGCAGTCGGTGAAGCGGGTCGAGGATCCGCGCCTCCTCACGGGTAATGGTCGCTACACGGACGACATCCAGCCACGTCGCCATGCGCACGCCTATTTCGTGCGCTCGCCGCACGCGCACGCCTCCTTCACGAAGGTCGACACGGCCTCGGCCGCGAAGGCGCCCGGCGTGCTCGCCGTCGTCACCGGCGCCGACCTCAAGGCCGCCGGCATTGGCGATGTCCCCTGCCTGGTGCCGCTGAAGAACCGCGACGGCTCGTCGATGCCGATGACGCCGCGCCCCGCGCTCGCCGTCGGCCGCGCCCGCTTCGTCGGCGATGCGGTCGCGATGGTGGTGGCGGAGACGCTGGCCGAGGCGAAGGACGCGGCCGAGCTCGTCGAGATCGACTGGAACCCGCTGCCCGCGACGACCGACATCGAGGCGTCGGCCAGGCCGGGCGCGCCGCAGGTCTGGGACTTCGCGAAGAACAACCAGGTCTTTGACTGGGAGCTCGGCGACGAGAAGGCGACCGCCGCGGCCTTCGCGAAGGCGCATCGCGTCGTGGCGATGGACTTCGTGAACAACCGCCTGGTCCCGAATTCCATGGAGCCGCGCAACGCGATCGGCGAGGTGACGCCGGATGGCCGCCTGCAGCTGACCGTTTCGAGCCAGGGCGGCTCGGGCCTGCGCAAGGTGCTGGCCGACAAGATCTTCAAGGTCCCCGAGAACAAGGTGCGCGTCGTCACGCCGGATGTCGGCGGCGGCTTCGGCATGAAGATCTTCCTGTTCTGCGAGTACGTGCCGGTGCTCTTCGCCGCGCGCATGCTGGGCCGCGCCGTCAAGTGGACGGGCGAGCGCGGCGAGGCCTTCCTCGCCGACACGCATGGCCGCGACCACAAGTCCCGCGCCGAGCTCGCCGTCGACGCGCAGAACCGCTTCATCGGCATCCGCGTGACGGTGAACGCCAATCTCGGCGCCTACCTTTCCCACTACGGGCCCTTCATCCCGACCGACCTGTTCGCGTGGATGGTGCCGGGCTGCTACGCCTTCCCCGTCGCGTGGTGCAACGTGAAGGGCGTCTACACCAACACCTCGCCGGTCGACGCCTATCGCGGCGCGGGCCGCCCCGAGGCCGCGTACATGATCGAGCGCCTCGTCGACAAGGCGGCGCGCGAGCTCGGCGTGGCGCCCGACGAGCTGCGGCGGATCAACTTCATCCGCCCCGACCAGATGCCGTTCAAGACCCCGATGGGCCAGACCTACGACTCCGGCGACTTCGCCACGACGATGGCGACGGGCATGAAGGCCGCCGACTGGGCGGGCTTCGCGGCCCGCAAGGCGGAATCGCGCAAGCGCGGCAAGCTGCGCGGCATCGGCCTGTCCTACTACATCGAGGTCTGCGGCGGCGCGCCGGACGAATCCGCGCAGGTGCGCGTCGACTCCGCCGGCGGCGCGACGGTGCTGATCGGCAACCAGTCGAATGGCCAGGGCCACGAGACGGCCTACGCGCAGATCGTCGCCGAGAAGCTCGGCATCCCGTTCGAGAGCGTGCGCGTGGTGCAGGGCGACACGGACCTCGCGGTCTACCCGGGCGGCACCGGCGGCAGCCGCGCGGCCTCGGTCGGCGGCAGCGCGATCTGGGGCGCCTGCGATCGCATCATCGCCAAGGGTCGCAAGTTCGCGGCGCAGATGCTCGAGGCGGCGGAGAGCGACATCGAGTTCAAGGACGGCAGCTTCACCGTCGTCGGCACCGACCGCTCGAAGTCCTTCCACCAGGTCGCCCAGGCGGCCTTCGACATGGGCAGGATCCCCGCGGGGATGTCGCCCGGCCTCGACGAGACCTCCAACATGAACCCCGCCGCGGCGACCTATCCCAACGGCGCGCATGTCTGCGAGGTGGAGATCGACGAGGGCACCGGCGTCGCCTCGGTCGTGCGCTACACGATCACCGACGACTTCGGGAAGGTGATCAACCCGCTGCTGCTCGCGGGCCAGGTCCATGGCGGCACGGCGCAGGGCATCGGCCAGGCGCTGTTCGAGGGTGCGCGCTACGACGAGGAGACGGGCCAGCTCCTGACCGGCTCGTTCATGGACTACTGCATGCCGCGCGCCGGCAGCATCCCGGACATCTCCTTCTCCTACACCGAGGCCTGCCCGACCACGGCGAACCCGCTGGGCGTGAAGGGCTGCGGCGAGGCCGGGGCCATCGGCGCGCCGCCGGCGGTGATCAACGCCGTCGTCGACGCGCTGTCCGGCTACGGCATCACGCATATCGACATGCCCGCCACGCCGGAGAAGATCTGGCGCGTGATCTCCTCGGGCAGCGTGAAGCAAGCGGCGGAATGACGCCGGTCGACCTGCGGGGGCTCGTCGAGCCCCTGGTCGAGATCGCGAGGGCCGCCGGCAAGGCGGCCCTCGTCCATTACGGGCCCCGTCCTTCCGCGCGCGCCAAGGCGGATGGAAGCCCGGTGACCGACGCCGACGAGGCGTCGGAGGCGCTGGTCCTCCACGCGCTCGCGCGCCTGACGCCCGAGATTCCCGTGGTGTCCGAGGAGCGCTTCGCGGGCGGCCACGTCCCCTTCCCCGTCGACGCGCCCCCGCGCCTGTTCTGGCTCGTGGACCCGCTCGACGGCACGAAGGAATTCGTCGCCCGCAACGGCGAGTTCGCCGTCAACATCGGCCTCGTCGAGGATCGCTATCCGGTCTTCGGCCTGCTCCACGGACCTACCGACGACACGATCTGGTGCAGCGACGGCGACGGCGGCGCGTTCATGGAGCGCGGCGGCGGCCCGCGCACGCGGCTGCGCGCGCGGCCGGTGCCGGCGCGCGGCGCGATCGTCGTGTCGAGCCGCAGCCATGGCGACGGCGCGGCGCTCGCCGCCTGGACCGCGGAAGTCGGCGCGGTCGAGCGGAGGATCCTCGGCAGCGCGCGCAAGTTCGGCGTCCTCGCCGCGGGCGAGGCCGACCTCTATCCCCGATTCGGGCCGACCAGCGAGTGGGACAGCTGCGCAGGCCAGGCGATCCTGGAGCAGGCGGGCGGCAGCGTGGCGACGCTCGCCGGCGCGCGCCTCTCCTACGGCAAGCCGAGCTTCCGCAATCCCGACTTCATCGCGCGCGGGGCTCCCGTCAGCGCAGCCGGCCCAGCAGGACGCTGAACGCCGTCCCGAGCGCGAGCAGCGCCGCGCCGCATCCGAGGAAGAGCGGCGCGTATCCCACCGCGTCGATCACCATCCCGCCGAGCGCCACCCCCGCCGAGGTGCCGAGGAAGAGGCACGACGCGAAGATCGCGACGGCCGAGCCGCGCGCCTCCGGCGCCATCTGCGTGGCGTTGGTCTGCAACGTCGTGTGCAGCGTGTAGAAGCCGAGGCCCGAAAGCGCGGCGACCGCCGCGAAGCCGGCGCCCGGCCCGGCCAGGGTCGCGAGCACGAAGGCGGCCATCAGCATCGCGCCGCCGGCCGCCGCGAAGCCACGCTCGCCCATCAGGGGCAGCAGCCGGCGCGCCAGCAGCGCATAGGCGATCCCGCCGGCGCCGAAGAAGGCGATGACGAGGCCGCTGCGCGCGTAGTCGAGGCCGAATGCGTCGTGCAGGTAGGCGGCGAAGAAGCTGAAGCCGCCATAGAAGACCATGCCCTCGAGGAAGACGACGCAGAGGACGACGCGCGCGCGGCGCCGCGCGACGAGGCCGGCATAGCGACGCAGCAGCGCCGGCGGCGAGAGGTCGACCTCGGCGCGCCGGTCGGGCACGCGGCCGGAGCGCCACTCCGCGAGGATCACGAGCGCCGCGACGACGTAGAGCGCGCCGAGCACGAGGAAGATCGCGCGCCAGTGCAGGAACTCGCCCAGGACGCCACCGGCGACCTGCCCGAAGACCGAGCCGAGGATCTGGCCAAACAGGAAGCGCGCCAGCGTCGCCTGGCGCTGCTCGTAGGGCACGACGTCGCCGATATGCGCCATCGCCAGCGGGATGATGGCGGAGGCCGTGACGCCACTCAGGAACCGCAGCACGCCGAGCGTCGCGAGGTCGGAGGCCAGCGCCACCGACGCGGTGCCGAAGGCCGAGAGCGCGGTCGCCAGCACGATCAGCCGCTGCTTGCCGTAGCGATCGCCCAGCGCGCCATGGACGAGCTGGAAGATCCCGTAGGCGAGCGCGAAGGAGGTCGTCACGATCGCGGCAGCGCCGACGCCGACGCCGAAATCGTTCGCGATCTGCGGGATCAGCGGGTCGCCGACGCGGATCGTCGAGGAGGACATGAAGGCCGCGGCGCTCAGGGCGGCGATCGACCGCCCGGACACCGCGTGGCGCGGCTCGCTCATGCGCCCCGCCCCGCCCCGTCCCGCAGCATGTCCTCGATCTCGGCGCGCAGGTGCAGCACCTCGCCCGCGGCCGCGCCGCCGGGCTCGTCCTCCTCGACCGAGGAGCCGTAGGCGAGGCAGGACGCGAAGGCGGTGCGGTTGCCCAGCGTCGTCGCCGCGAGCCGCACGTCGCCGGCGCCCAGCGTGGCCGCGATCTCCTGCGCGAGGCGCGTGCGCGGGGCGATGCGGTTGAGCACGAGCAGGGCGCGCCTGCGCTCCGCGCGCGCCATCTCCAGGGTCGCCTGCGTCGCCCAGAGGTCCATCGGCGACGGCTGGACGGGTATGACGACGAGGTCGGCGGCGCGTATCGCGGCGCGCGCGTCGAGCTCGGCATGAGGCGGGGAATCCACGACGACGAGCTCGGCCTCGCGGCGCAGGCGCTCGAGCTCGAGCGCGAGACGCCAGCCCGACACCTTGGCGACGGGCAGAGGCGCGGCCCCCGCGAGGCCGCCGCGCAGCTCGCCCCAGCGCGCGAGCGAGCCCTGCGGGTCCACGTCGACGGCCGCGACGCGGCGCCCGGCCAGCGCCCAGCCCGCGGCGAGATGCGCGGCGAGCGTGGTCTTGCCCGCGCCGCCCTTGCGCTGCGCAAATGTTATGATCGCCGCCATTCAAGCCGCCTAGCACGCCCGGTGCGTCCGTGCTAGGCGGCGGGCATGGAAAGAGTTGCAGCCCTCCCCGCCACGGCGCGCGCAGTCGCGCGTGCGGCGCGGCTGCTGCGCGCGGGGCGGCTGGTCGCGTTCCCGACCGAGACCGTCTATGGCCTCGGCGCGGACGCGACCGACGACGACGCCGTCGCGGCGATCTTCGCCGCCAAGGGCCGGCCGCGATTCAACCCGCTGATCGCGCATGTCCCCGGC
>VGDA01000274.1 GCA_016869915.1 Alphaproteobacteria bacterium | reverse complement strand
ATCGCGTCGACGCGCGCGCGGCGCTGGAGGTTGTCGAGCACGGCCTCGACGCCCTCCACCTGGAAGAACTCCGGCATCACCGTGACGCCGTTCACCTGCGCTGGCCCCTTCCGCATCCCGTCCCCCGGCTCCCCCGCCGCGATCAGCGCGGCGGCGCCTCGCCGATCCAGTTCTGGCCCGGCTCGAGCTTCCATCGATGCTGGTCCGCCGGCCGCGTCGCGCGCGCCCAGCCGCCGATCACGTCCTTGTCGCGCCGTCGCGCGCGCATGCGCGCCGCGATCGCGTCGGGATCCCAGTCGGCGCGGACCTTGCGCGACAGCACCTCGCGCACGGCGCGATGGGCAGGATCCTCGGCGAGGTCGCGCAGCTCGCGCGGGTCCTCCGCGAGGTCGAAGAGCTGCGGCCGGTAGCCGTTGTAGTCGACGAGCTTCCAGCGCCCGCTGCGGATCATGCGCTGCTGGACGGCCATGCCGCCGGTCCAGTGCGGCACCGCGTCGGTGCAGTACTCGGAGAAGGTCTCGTCGATCCAGGGCGCGCCGGCGTCGCGCGCGACGGCGAGCAGGCTCGAGCCCTGCGCGTGCGGCAGCGGCGGCGCGCCGAGCGCGTCGATCATCGTCGCGGCGACGTCGAGCAGGTTGACCACCTGCGCGCGGCGCTCGCCCGCGGGCAGGCGCCCCGGCCAGCGCATCACCAGCGGCACCTTCACGGATTCCTCGTAGAAGCTGTGCTTCCACCACAGGCCGCGCTCGCCGAGCTGGTCGCCGTGGTCGGAGCTGTAGACGACCAGCGTGTCCTCCGCGAGGCCGAGCGCCTCGAGCCGGTCGAGGACCTTGCCGACGAGGATGTCGAGCCTGGTCACGAGGCCCCAATAGGCGGCGCGCGCGCGCAGCACGTCGCCGGGCCGCGTGTCCTCGATGCCGCGATTGCCGCGCCACCAGGCGAGCCAGGGATGGTCGGGGCTCGTCGCGGGCAGCGCGGGCAGGCCGACGCGGCCGGCATAGAGGTCGTAGTCCTCCGGCCAGGCCACGTAGGGCGGGTGCGGCAGCATGAAGCCGACCGACATGCAGAAGGGCTCGCCGTCGCCCGCCGCGCGCCGCGCGGCGACGTCCTCGAGCGCCGCGATCGCGGCGTCGGCCGTCTCCATGTCCTTCAGCTGGTAGGAGCTCTGCCCCGGCCCGGAGACGTCGATGCTCACGCGGTTGGGGTCGTTGGTGTCGTTGAGCGGCCCCATGTCGTGGCGCGCGACGCCGCCGTAGTTGGGGCTGTGGTCGCCGACGCTGCGCGCGACGAAGCCATGCATCTGGTCCGGCCCCATCGCGTGGAGCCGGCTGACGAGGATCGGCCTGTAGCCCGCGGCGCCGAGCGCATGCGGCCAGGTCGCGCGGTCGGAGGCGAGGAAGTCGTCGTTGGTCCAGCAATCCTGCGCCGAGGGATGGCGCGCCGTGAGCATCGACATGCGGCTCGGCACGCAGATCGGCGACGGGCAATAGGCGTTGTCGAACACGACGCCGCCGGCGGCGAGCCGGTCGAGGCTGGGCGTGCGCGCGAGCGCGTCGCCATAGCATCCCGCGACCTGCTGCGCGTGCTGGTCGGAGAAGAGGAAGAGGAGGTTCGGGCGCGTGGCGGCCATGACGTCGAGATTGGCGCGCGGCTTCGCCGGGCGTCCATCGAATTGTCGGGCCGCCCCGGCGGGCGACCCGCGCCCTCAGAACGCCTGCGCGCCACCCAGCGCCGCGAGGCCGGCGCGCGCGACCTCGAGGTCCTGGTCGCCGCTGCCCGACCCCACGCCGATCGCGCCGATGCAGGCGCCGTCGACGACGATCGGCAGCCCGCCGCGCAGGTTCGTGAAGTGCAGGTCCTGCGCCATGGCGAGCTTCAGCTCGGCGTCGGCGGGCGCGCCGCCGGTGGGAGCGCGCACCGACGCGGCGGTCTTCGCCTTGGCGTGGGCCGAGAGCACGGAGAGCGGCTTGGCGCCGTCCATCCGGATCATCGCGAGCATGTGGCCGCCCTCGTCGACGACCACGATGTTCTGGGGCACGCCCATCGCGACGGCGCGCGCATGCGCGGCATCGAGGATCCGGCGCGCGCCGTCGAGCGTGAGGCGCAGGTGGGGGACGACGTCCGCCATGGTCATGCCTTTCCGGACGCCGCCGCCGGGCGGATCCATACATGCGTGTCGTGGAAGACCGCGCCGCCATTCGGGGGCGCGGGGTCGTCGCCGATGAGCGCGTTGATGCCGAGCCCCTCGGGGAAGTGGCGGTTCGGCCAGATGCTCTCGACCACCAGGACGCCGCGCTGCACGCCGTCGAAGACGCGCGCCTCGAGCGTCACCCTGCCGCGCGCGTTGCCGAGCGTCACGCGGTCGCCGGTGGCGATGCCCGCGTCGCGCGCGTCCTCGGGATGGATCATCACGCCGGGCCGGCCCTCGCGCTTGAGCGAGCCCGGCGTCTCGGTGAAGGAGGTGTTCAGGAAGTTGCGCGCGGGCGGCGCGATCATGCGGAAGGGATACTCGGCGCTGGGTCGCTCCACGATGTCGTGGAAGTCCGGCCACTCCGGCATGCGCGCGCCCCAGGGGCCCAGCGCCTTCCAGTCCGGGCGGAAGCGGAACCTGCCGCCGGGATACCCGAAGCCGTCGAGGAAATGCGCCGTCTCGAAGGGCGGCGTGGCGTCGAGCCAGCGGCCCTCGACGACGGCGTCGGCTCCGGGCCAGCCCGAGGCGCGCAGCGTCGCGTCGATGATCTCCATCTCGGTCATGCGGAAGCCGGGATGCTCCGCGCCGAGCCGCGCCGCTAGGTCGCAGATCACGCGGTGGTTCGAGCGGCACTCGCCCGGCGCCTCGACGAGCTTGCGGCCGACCTGGATCGTCGCGTGCCCGCCCGCCTGGTAGACGTCGTCGTGCTCGAGGAACATCGTCGCGGGCAGGACGATGTCCGCCATCGCGGCGGTGTCGGTCATGAACTGCTCGTGCACCGCGACGAAGAGGTCGTCGCGCAGGAATCCGCGCCGCACCTTGTTCAGGTCGGGGCAGACATTCATCGGGTTGACGTTCTGCACCAGCATCGCCGTGACCGGCGGCCCGCCGCGCAGGTCGGCCGGATCGTGGTTCAGGATCGCGCCCAGCCGCGACATGTCGAAGACGCGGATCGACTTGTCGCGCAGGTCCAGCCCCTCGATCAGCGTCTTGTCCCAGCGATAGGCGGCGCCGAAGTTCCACAGCGCGCCGCCGCCGCGATGGCGCCACTTGCCGCCGACCGCGGGCAGGCAACTCACGGCGTGCACCATCGAGGCGCCGTTGCGCGAGCGCGAGAAGCCGTAGCCGACGCGGATGAAGGCGCGGTCCGTGCGGCCATAGGCGCGCGCGAAGGCGCGTATGTCCTCGACGTCCAGCCCGGTGATGCCGGCGGCCCATTCCGGCGTGCGCGACGCGAGGTGCGTCTCCAGCCCCGCGGGGTCGTCGGTGTGGCGCGCGAGGTAGTCGCGGTCAGCCATGCCCTCGGCGAAGAGGACGTGCATCACCGCGCAGGCCAGCGCCCCGTCGGTGCCCGGCCGCAGCATGAGGTGGTGGTCGGCGACCTGCGCGGTGGGCGTACGATAGGGATCGACGACCCAGAACCGCGCGCCGCGCTCCTTCCGCGCCCGCGCGACATGGGTCATGAAGTTGACCTGCGTCGCCACCGGGTTGCCGCCCCACATCACGACCATGTCGCTGTCGGCGACCTCGCGCGGGTCGACGCCGCTCTGGCGGCCGGTCCCGGCCTGCCAGCCCGCCTGCACGATCCAGGTGCAGATCGTCTTGTCCATGCCCGAGTACTTCATCGCGTGGCGCAGGCGGTTGATGCCGTCGCGCTGCACGAGGCCCATCGTGCCGGCGAAGAAATAGGGCCAGACCGCCTCGCTTCCGTGGCGCGCCGCCGCGTCGCGGAAGCGCGAGGCGATCTCGTCGAGCGCCTCGTCCCAGGACACCGGCGCGAAGCGGCCCTCGCCCTTGGCGCCGACGCGGCGCAGCGGCCGCGTCAGCCGCTCGGGGTGGTGGATGCGCTCGGCGTAGCGCGCGACCTTCGCGCAGACCACGCCCGCCGTGTAGCCATGCGCCTCGGCGCCGTTGACGCGGCCGATCGTCCGCTCGTCCAGCTTTTCCACCTCGAGCGCGCAGACCGACGGGCAGTCATGCGGGCAGACCGTGGCATGCATGGTGCCGCGGCGCTTCGAGACGCGCGGGGCGAGGGCGGTTTCGTCTGGCATCGTCGGGCCTTTCGCTCGGGGCGCCAGACTCGCCCCGCCCGGCGCGGCGTGCAAGGGCCGGCGCGCGCGCGTTCTCACGCGGCCCCGGGCGCTGTATGACTAGGCGTCCGCGACGGGCCGCACCGAGGCCTCGCGTGAAAGGAGACCGAACGTGAAAGCCGTGATCCTCGCCGGGGGAAAAGGCACGCGCATCGCCGAGGAAAGCGCGTCGCGCCCCAAGCCGCTGATCGAGGTCGGCGGGCGCCCGATCCTCTGGCACATCATGAGCGGCTACGCGGCGCACGGCATCACCGAGTTCGTCGTCTGCGCCGGCTACAAGGGCTACCTGATCAAGGAGTATTTCGTGAACATGCTCCTGCACCATGCCGACGTGGAGGTCGACATGGTGCGGCGCGAGGTCTCGCATCTCGGCGCGAACCCGCCGCCCTGGAAGGTGACCGTCGTGGACACGGGCCAGGAGACGATGACCGGCGGCCGGCTCAGGCGCGTCGCGCCCTTCCTCTCCCCCGGCGAGACCTTCTGCATGACCTATGGCGACGGCGTCAGCGACGTCGACATCGGCGCGACCATCGCCTTCCACCGCGCGCAGAAGGTCGCGGCGACGATGACCGTGGTACGGCCGCCAGCGCGCTTCGGCGCGGCGGAGCTCGACGGCGACCGCGTCGTCGCCTTCCGCGAGAAGACGCAGGCGGACAGCGGCTTCATCAACGGCGGCTTCTTCGTGCTCGAGCCCTCGGTGCTCGACCTCGTCGAGGGCGACGCCACCGTCTGGGAGCGCGCGCCGCTGGAGCGCCTGGCCGCGTCGGGCCAGCTCGCCGCGTTCCGCCACACCGGCTTCTGGCAGCCGATGGACACGCTGCGCGAGAAGCTCATGCTCGACGAGCTCTGGGAAAGCGGCAGGGCGCCCTGGCTCGGGCGATGAATCCCTCCGCCGCATTCTGGGCGGGCCGGCGCGTCCTGCTGACCGGCCACACGGGCTTCAAGGGCAGCTGGCTCGCGGCCTGGCTCGCGCGGCTCGGCGCGCGCGTGCACGGCCTCGCCCTGCCGCCGGAGACGCGCCCGAGCCTGCATGCGCTCCTCGGCGCGGCACCCGCGCTCGGCGAGACGATCGGCGACATCCGCGACCCCGCGACCTGCGCCGCGGCGATGGCGGCGGCCTCGCCGGAGATCGTGTTGCACCTCGCCGCGCAGGCGCTGGTGCGGCGCTCCTATCGCGAGCCGGTCGCGACCTACGCGACCAACGCGATGGGGACGC
>VGDA01000273.1 GCA_016869915.1 Alphaproteobacteria bacterium | reverse complement strand
TCGACCGGCTCGCCAAGGCGAACCCGCTGCGTCGCCTCGCCTGAACGCGATCCTGCCCCGGCCCGAAGCGCGTCAGCCGTGGCGCGCGGCGCGCAGGTGCAGCCGGACACCGGGCGCCATGGCCGCAAGGAGAGTTCGCGCCACGGCAGCATGGTCGACGAGCGCGTGCCCGGTGGCGACCAGCGTCGCGGCGACGATCTCGTCGCCTTCCAGCCCCTCCATCACGCGCCGCGACAGCGCCATGGCGAGCGGCGCGAGGCCGGAGTTGTGGGCCGCGCTCTCGGCGTAGCTTCCATCGACGATCGCGCCCGAGCGCAGGCGCAGCGCGACGCCGGCCTCGGCGCCGGTATAGGGCGCGTAGCTGCGGCGCGCGGCGGCGAGCGCCGCCAGCGCGAGCGCGTCGCCCTCGCCGCCGTCGAACTCGAGTCCCGGGCGCTGTCCGGCGAGCAGGGATCCGGCGCGGCCAAGGTCGGCGGGGCCGAAGGCGCGAGGCAGCAATGCGGCGAGCGTGGCCGGCGCCTCGCCGCGCACGAGGATGGCGAGGCGCGAGGGGGCGCCGAGCTCCATCAGGAACTGGCGGCACATGCCGCAGGGCGCCGCATCCACGGCGAGGGCGTCGATCGCGGCCTCGCCCGCGGCCCATGCGCGCGCCGCCGCGGCCTGCTCGGCGTGGACGGACGTCCAGGGCGAGGTCCCGGGGAACTCGAGGTTGGCGCCGCAATAGACCGCGCCGGTGTGGCCGCGCGCCACCGCGCCGACGAAGAACCCGGAGATCGGCGGGCGCGCATAGGCGGCGGCGACGGGCAGCAGCGCCTGCAGCAGGCCGTCCGCGTCGAGCCCGGCGGCCTGCGCGATGAACCGCGCCTGCTGCGGCGACAGCACGCCCGCGAAGTCGAGCGGCGCCACGACCTCGACGAGCGCCTTCCGGCCGGCGGCCGGGAAGGCGGCGATCGCGTTGGACAGCGGCTGCGTCTCGCCTAGCATGGGTTCGTCCATGTCCCATTTCTCCCCGGGCCAAGCATCATGAAGCCCTCCGAGTCCATCAAGGCCGTCGTCTTCGACGTCTTCGGCACCTGCGTCGACTGGCGCAGCGGCGTCGCGCGCGAGGTCGCGCTGGCCGCCGCGCGGCGTTCCGTCGCGATCGACGCGCACGGCTTCGCGGATGCGTGGCGCGGTCGCTACCAGCCGGCGATGGAGGAGGTCCGCTCCGGTCGACGCCCCTGGACGATCCTCGACGTCCTGCATCGCGAGAGCCTCGACGCGCTGCTGCCGAAATTCGGCCTCGGCATGCTCGACGAGGCGGAGCGGCGCGACCTCGCGCGCGCCTGGCACCGGCTCGATCCATGGCCCGACGTCGTCGACGGCCTTGCGCGGCTGCGCCGTCGCTACGTAATCGCGCCGATGTCCAACGGCAACGTGGCGCTGCTGCTCAACATGGCGCGGCGCGCGGGCCTGCCCTGGGACCTGATCCTGGGCGCCGAGACGAGCCGCGCCTACAAGCCGCTCCCGGGATCCTACCTCAACGCCGTGGCGATGCTCGGCCTCGAGCCGGGCGAGGTGATGCTGGGCGCCGCGCACGAGGACGACCTGCGCGCAGCCGCCGCCGTCGGCCTGCGCACGGGCTTCGTCGCGCGGCCGCTGGAGTTCGGGGAGGGACGTCGCACGGATCGCGGCGATGCGGCCCCCTGGGACATCGTCGCGCGCGACTTCGGCGAGCTCGCCGCGCGGCTCGATTGCTGAGACCGTGGGGGAGGGAATGGGCATGAACGGCGATGCCTTTGCCGCCGCGGCCGCGCGGCCTGACGTGCCGCGCTACGACGACCCGCCCATCGGCCCGGGCCTGCGCATCGTCGAGGCGCCGCTGGTCGTGGCGACCGAGGAGAGCCTGCGCGGCTACGGGCGGCTGGTCGACGATCCCGCCCGCTGCCGGATCGAGATCGTGCGCTGGCCGGCGCGGGGCTGGCGCCCGGTCGACCCGGATTGCGGCGACGAGGGCGGCATCACCGCGGGCGAGTTCGCGAGCGAATGGCGCGACGGGCGGCTCCATGGCGCCAATGCCGCGGTCGGCGGCGCCTATGTCATCGGCCTCGCCAGCCGGCCCGACGCGACGGATGGCGGCGGCCCGGGGCGGCGCGTCCTCCTCTGGCACGCCAACTACCATCCCGATGGCGGGCAGATGTTCTTTCCCAAGGCGCGCGCGCCCTTCGTCGTGCCGATGGCCCTGCCGGGCGACGACGTCAGGCCCGAGCATTTCGTGAACTTCTGGTTCGACGGCTCGCGCGGGCTGTGCATGCACCCGGACATCTGGCACGAGGGCGTCTTCCCCTGCGGCCCCTCCGGCGCCTTCATCGACCGCCAGGGCGCCGTCCATGCGCGGGTGAGCTGCGAGTTCCCGCGCGAGTTCGGCTGCCTGCTGTCCTGCGAGCTGCCGCTGGCGGCCCAACGCGGTTGAGCCGCCGCGACGCCCCTGCTAGACCGCGCACCCACACGACGGAGACCGCCGAGATGACAGCCATCACCGACATCCGCGCGCGCGAGATCCTCGACAGCCGCGGCAACCCGACCGTCGAGGTCGACGTGCGCCTCGCCGACGGCACGATCGGCCGCGCCGCGGTGCCGTCCGGCGCCTCGACCGGGGCCCACGAGGCCGTGGAGCTGCGCGACGGCGACAAGGCGCGCTACGGCGGCAAGGGCGTGCGCAAGGCGGTCGACGCGGTGAATGGCGAGGTCTTCGACGCGCTGTCGGGCCTCGACGCGGAGGACCAGCTCCATGTCGACGCGCTGCTGCGCCGGCTTGACGGCACGCCGAACAAGTCGCGGCTGGGCGCGAACGCGACGCTCGGCGTCAGCCTCGCCGTGGCGAAGGCTGCCGCCGCGGCGCGCGGCCAGGCGCTGTTCCGCTATGTCGGCGGCGCGCGCGCGCATGTCCTGCCCGTGCCGATGATGAACATCGTCAATGGCGGCGCGCATGCCGACAACCCGATCGACTTCCAGGAATTCATGGTCATGCCCGTCGGCGCGACGAGCTTCTCGGAGGCGCTGCGCATGGGCGCGGAGATCTTCCACGCCCTCAAGAAGCGCCTCGCGGGGGCCGGCCACGCGACCAACGTGGGCGACGAGGGCGGCTTCGCGCCCAACCTCCGCAGCGCCGACGAGGCTCTGGCCTTCGTCGCAAGGGCGGTGGAGGCCGCGGGCTACCGGTTGGGCGAGCAGGTCGCGCTGGCGCTCGACGTCGCCTCGACGGAGTTCTTCCGCGACGGCCGCTACGTCATGGAGGGCGAGGGACGCACGCTCGACGCCGGCGGCATGGTGCGCCTCTACGAGGAGCTCTGCGGGCGGTATCCGATCGTCTCGATCGAGGACGGCATGGCCGAGGACGACTGGGCGGGCTGGAAGGCGCTGACCGACGCGCTCGGCGCGAAGGTGCAGCTGGTCGGCGACGACCTCTTCGTCACAAACCCGAAGCGGCTGGGCGAGGGGATCGCGGGCGGCGTCGCCAACGCGATCCTCGTGAAGGTCAACCAGATCGGGACGCTCTCCGAGACCCTCGAGGCGGTCGACATGGCGCATCGCTCCGGCTATCGCGCCGTGATGTCCCACCGCTCCGGCGAGACCGAGGACGCGACGATCGCGGACCTGGCCGTCGCCACGAATTGCGGCCAGATCAAGACCGGCTCGCTGTCGCGCTCCGATCGCCTCGCCAAGTACAACCAGCTGCTCCGCATCGAGGAGGCGCTCGGGCCCGTCGCCGCCTATGCGGGGCGGGCGGCGCTCCGCCGGGGCTGAGAGCCTTCGCCGCGCCCGGAGGAATATTGTTGACCCGGTCGTGGTGCGCGTGATTCCCTTCGCGCGCTCATGGGGATCCTCGTCGAAATCAAGCGCCGGGCAGGGGACGCGATCGCGCCCGTGCTGGGCGTCTGCGTCGTCGGCTACTTCGCGTACCACAGCATCGTGGGCGACCGCGGGCTCGCGGCGTGGATCCATCTCGACGAGCAGATCCGCACCGCCTCGGCGCAACTCGCCGACCTGCGTGCCGAGCGCGAGACGCTCGAGCGCCGCGTCACGCTGCTGAGCCCCCAGAGCCTCGACCGCGACCTGCTCGACGAGCGCGCGCGGCTGGTCCTGAACTTCGCGCATCGCGACGAGGTCGTGGTGCTCGAGCGAGGCCAGGGCGGCCGCTGAGGCCATCGGTCGCGGCAATGCAGCGCGCGTGCGACGAGCTCGATTAACTGGAATCCGGTCAAATAAAAATTATCCTCGTGTTTGCAACGAGGTGGTTGGGCGCTCGTGTTGCCCCGCAGGCAGAAGCGGGCATAGATTGCGGCCGTTTTACGGACCCGCGAGAGGATGACCATGGCGACGCCCGCGAAGCGCAAGACCAAGGCCGAGGAACAGTCCCTGCCGGCGGCCGATCTCCTCCAGTACTACCGCGACATGCTGCTGATCCGCCGCTTCGAGGAGAAGGCGGGGCAGATGTACGGCATGGGCCTGATCGGCGGCTTCTGCCACCTCTACATCGGGCAGGAGGCCGTGGTGGTCGGCATGCAGGCCGCGATCACGCCCGAGGATGCCGTCATCACCAGCTACCGCGACCACGGCCACATGCTCGCCTGCGGGATGGACCCGCGCGGGGTGATGGCCGAGCTCACGGGGCGCCGCGGCGGCTACTCCAAGGGCAAGGGCGGCTCGATGCACATGTTCAGCCGCGATAAGAACTTCTACGGCGGCCACGGCATCGTCGGCGCCCAGGTGCCGCTCGGCACCGGCATCGCCTTCGCGCACTGGTATCGCGGCAAGGCCAATGTCTGCCTCACCTATCTGGGCGACGGCGCGGCCAACCAGGGCCAGGTCTACGAGAGCCTCAACATGGCGGCGCTCTGGAAGCTGCCCTGCATCTACATCATCGAGAACAACCGCTACGGCATGGGCACGGCGATCGAGCGCGCCTCCGCCTCGACCGAGTTCTATCGCCGCGGAGAGCCCTGGGGGATCCCGGGCGAGGCCGTGGACGGCATGAGCGTGATCGCCGTGCGCGAGGCGGGCATGCGCGCCGTCGCCCACGCCAAGGCGGGCAAGGGCCCGTACATCCTCGAGATGAAGACCTACCGCTATCGCGGCCACTCGATGTCGGATCCGGCCAAGTACCGCTCGAAGGAGGAGGTCGAGAAGATGCGCTCTCAGCACGATCCCGTCGAGCAGCTGGCGCGCATGCTCGCCGGGGGCGGGATGGCCGACGAGGCGATGCTCAAGCAACTCGACCGCGAGGTGAAAGAGATCGTCACCGCCTCGGCGGATTTCGCGCAACAGTCGCCGGAGCCGGATCCGTCCGAGCTCTGGACCGACGTGCTGGTCGAGGGTTGAGCGGAAGGAACGAGACATGTCCGTGAACGTGCTGATGCCAGCCCTGTCCCCGACCATGACCGAGGGGAAGATCGCCCGCTGGCTCAAGGCCGAGGGCGACGAGGTCCGCTCGGGCCAGGTCCTGTGCGAGATCGAGACCGACAAG
>VGDA01000272.1 GCA_016869915.1 Alphaproteobacteria bacterium | reverse complement strand
TGCGAAAGCGCGAAGGCGTCGGCGGCGCCGCTCTCCACCAGCGGCAGCGCCTGCAGGAACTTGATCGCCGAGCGCGGGAAGACCGGCGCGTCGACGTCGCCGCCGGAGGCGAGGACGCGGCCATCGGCATCGACGACGACGAAGCGGCCGCGATGGCGGCTCTCGACCATCGCGCCGCGCGCGACGTCGACGAGGAAGGGGTTCGGGTCCATGGCGCGCGCAGCTTGCCCGCGCGCCGGTGGCGGCGCAATCTCCGCCGCGTCACGGGCGGAGGAGCGAGGCGTGCGCGGCTATTTCGCGATCGGCGTCGAGGGCGTCACCAAGGCGATGAACGTCGGCGCGCTGATGCGCACCGCGCATGCCTTCGGCGCGTCCTTCGTGTTCACCATCGCGGCGAACTACGCGCGCGACGAGGGCCGCCTCGCCGACACCTCGGACGCGCCGGGCAGCCTGCCCTTCTACGAATTCGCCTCGGTCGGCGACTTCGCGCTGCCGCGCGGCTGCGACCTCGTCGGCGTCGAGCTGATGGACGACGCGGTCGACCTGCCCTCGTTCCGACATCCGCGCGCGGCGGCCTACGTGATGGGGCCGGAGCGCGGCTCGCTGTCGCCGGCGCTCGTCGCGCGCTGCGCGCACGTCGTGAAGATCCCGACGCGCTTCTCGATCAACCTGTCGCTGGCCGGCGCGCTGGTCATGTACGACCGCCTCGTGAGCCGCGGGCGGTTCCCCGCGCGGCCGGTCGCCGCGGGCGGCCCGGTCGAGCCGCTCGCGCGCCACGCCTTCGCGCCGCCGAAGATCCGGCGGCCGCGGGCGGTCAGCGCGGCAGGAACGGATTGAGCAGGCGCAGCAGCTTGCCGGTCAGGCGGATCGGCGCCGAGGTCACGACCAGGCAGATGCAGTCGCCGCCGGCACCGGCCACGGGCTGGTGCTCGATCGAGCCGTCGGCGACCGCGAGGTCGCCGCGCGCGTAGCGCCCATGCTCATCCGAGAAGTCGCCCTCGAGGACGAGCGTCATCTCGTCGCCGCGATGGGTATGGCGCGGGATGGCGCGCCCGGCGGCGATGCGCAGGAGCGAGGCCTTCCGTGGGCCGTCCTCGACGCCGAGCGCGGCCTCGTGGACGCCGCGCGCCACCTGCCGCCATGGCAGCGCGTCGATGCCGCCGGGCATGTGCGCGCGCAGGACCGCGGGGAACCGCCCCGAGCCGTCGCGCGTCGCCGCGGCCTCGGCGCCATGGCCGGCGTCGATGCGCGCGAAGAGCCTGTCGAGCGCGTCGGTCGCGGTGGCCACGGGCTCGATCGTCTCGAGCATCGCGCCGCCGACCGCCTCGAGGCAGCGATGGCGCCTGCGCGCGGCCGGGTCGAGGGCCACGTGGGCCTCGACGATGAGCCGTACAGGCGCCGAGGCTGCGCCTCGCGCGTGGTCGAGCAGGATCTCGTCTGCGGCTTCGCGGGCCTGGATTGCGTTCATCTTCATCATTCCTGTTCAGCGAACCTAGTGCGCAGCCGCGCCATGGCGAGTCGCAGCCGCGATTTCACGGTGCCCAGCGGCACGCCGATGCGCGTGGCGATGTCGCTGTGCGAGATGTCCTCGTAGTAGGCGAGGCGCAGGATCTCGGCCTGCTCGCGCGGCATGGCGGCCACCGCCTCGGCGATCGCGCCCTCCCAGCGCATCGCCTCGGCCTCGTGGTCGGGCGCGGGCGGCGGCTCGGGCTGCAGCGCCGGGTCGTTCGGGTCGAGGCCGCCGCGCGGCATGCGGCGCAGCGCGTCGATGCGCTTGTTGCGCGCGATGGTGAAGATCCAGGTCGCGACGCCCGCCTGGGACGGGTCGTAGGTGGCGGCACGGCGCCAGACGGCGAGCATGACCTCCTGCAGGAGGTCCTCCGCCCCGCTGGCGTCGGAGCCGAGGCGCATGAGGTAGCTCTTCACGCGCGGGCCGAAATGGCCAAAGAGCTCGGCGAAGGCGGAGCGGTCCCGCTCGCGCGCGACGCGCAGCATCAGTGCGGCATGCGGCATGACGCCCGCCCGCCCCTCGATCACTTCCCCCGGCATGCGCCATAGGTAACCTCGGCGCGGCCGCGCCTCAAGGGGCGGCGCGCCCGGCTGCGCGGCGGCAGGCTTGCGGTCGCGGGATGGCGCGCCCGGGCGGCGATTGACGCTCAACATGCTCCATGTCATACGCCGGGCGACGCGCGGCGGATCACCGTTGCGCGCGAACCGCTCAGCCTGGCAGGGGTTTCGCCGTGGGTCGCGCCCGGATCTTCCTTGTGCTCTCGCTTCTTTCCTCCGTCGCCTGCGTGCCCGCGGCGCTGGCCCAGGGCCAGCAGAGCTACAGATCGCTCGGCAGCGCCGAGGGCTGGCAGGCCTACGAGTTCGGCGAGGGCGCCGCCAGGATCTGCTACGTGACGTCCGCCCCGACCTCGTCGCAGGTCAAGCCGGCGGGCGCGAAGCGCGACGATGTCCGGATCATGGTCACCCATCGCCCCGCCCACAGGCAGCGCGACGAGGTCAGCTTCCACCCCGGCTACCCGGTGAGCACGTCGAAGCCGATGGTCGCGGTCGTCGACAAGACGAAGAACTTCGAGTTCTCGCGCCGCAGCGACAAGGCGCCCCAGGTGATCTGGAGCCGGGACGTAGAGGCCGACAAGGCGATCGTCGCCGCGCTGCGCTCCGGCAAGGAGCTGGTCGTCTCCGGCGTGTCGCAGCGGGGCGCGTCGACCTCCGACACGTTCAGGCTGGCGGGCTTCGCCAGGGTGCTCGACCTCGCCAGCCGGGCCTGCGGGCTGCCCTGAGCAGCTTGCGCCGGCCTCCACCCGACCGGCCAGGCAGAGCCCCCATGGACGACCGGACCCCGACCGCGCCCGCCGCCGCGAAGCCCGAGATCGACACGGCGCAGGCGCCGCTGGCGCCGCGCGCCGACGGCAGGCGCAACCTCGTCGGCCTGGCGCGGCCGGAGATCGCGGCCGCGCTCGCGGAGCTGGGCGAGAAGCCGTTCCGCGCGGGGCAGCTCTGGCGCTGGATCTACGTGCGCGGCGCCACCGAATTCGGCGGCATGAGCGACATCTCGAAGGGGCTGCGCGCGCGGCTCGAGGAGCGCTTCTACGTCTACCGCCCCGCCATCTCGCGCCACCAGGCCTCGATCGACGGCACGCAGAAATGGCTGCTGCGCATGGAGGATGGCGCGGAGATCGAGTGCGTCCACATCCCCGAGAAGGAGCGCGGCACGCTCTGCGTCTCGAGCCAGGTCGGATGCACGCTGACCTGCAGGTTCTGCCATACCGGCACGCAGCGCCTGGTGCGCAACCTCGAGGCCCACGAGATCGTGGCGCAGCTGCTTTCCGCGCGCGACGCCTTCGGAGAGTGGCCGCCGCCGGAGCGCGGCCGCAAGCTCACGAACGTCGTGATGATGGGAATGGGCGAGCCGCTCTTCAACTACGAGAACGTCGCGCGCGCGCTGTCGATCGCGATGGACCAGGACGGCTTCGCGCTCTCGCGCCGGCGCATCACGCTCTCCACCTCCGGCGTCGTGCCGATGATCCGGCGCTGCGGCGAGGAGCTGGGCGTCAGCCTCGCCATCAGCCTGCACGCCGTCACCGACGAGCTGCGCAGCCGCATCGTGCCGATCAACAAGAAATGGCCGATCGCCGAGCTGCTCGACGCCTGCCGTTCCTATCCCGGCGCGTCGAACGCGCGGCGCATCACCTTCGAGTACGTGATGCTGAAGGGCGTGAACGATTCGCTCGCCGACGCGCGCGGCCTCGTGCAGCTGCTGGCCGGCATCCACGCCAAGGTGAACCTCATCCCGTTCAATCCCTGGCCGGGCTCGGAGTTCGAGTGCTCGAGCTGGGACCAGATCGAGAGGTTCTCCGACGTGCTGGCGGAGGCGGGCTTCACCACGCCGGTGCGCCGGCCGCGCGGCCGCGACATCCTCGCGGCCTGCGGCCAGCTCAAGAGCGACACCGAGCGCCAGCGCCGCGCGGCCCCGGCGCCGGGCTGAGCTGCTCCCTCCCGGGCGTGGCCCGCGCCGTTCAGCGCTTCTGGTACTGCGTCGCGCCGAACAGCATCTCGCGCGCCTTGGCGTCGGGCGGGCCGGCGCGGCGGCGCTCGGCGAGCAGCGCGCAGCCGCGCTTCGTGGCCGGGCGCGCGTCGATCGCCTCGAACCAGCGCCTGAGGTTCGGGAACTGCGCCATGTCCTGGCCCTGGCGGTCGGGGAAGCGCAGCCACGGGAAGACCGCCATGTCGGCGATCGAGTAGGCGCCGCCGGCGAGCCATTCCTCGCGCGCGAGGCGCCGGTCGAGCACGCCGTAGATGCGGCGGCCCTCGTTCACGTAGCGGTCGATGGCGTAGCGGATCGGCTCGGGCGCGTAGTTCAGGAAATGCCCGGCCTGGCCGAGCATCGGCCCGACGCTCGCCATCTGGAACATCAGCCACTGCGCGACGTCGTAGCGCGCGCGCGTCTCCGCCGGCCAGAAGCGGCCATGCTTCTCCGCGAGGTACATCATTATCGCGCCGGATTCGAACACGGCGAGCGGCTTGCCGCCCGGCCCCTCGCGGTCGACCAGCGCCGGCATCTTGTTGTTGGGCGAGATCTCGAGGAAGCCCGGGCGGAACTGGTCGCCCGCGCCGATGTCGACGGGCACGACCTCGTAGGGCTGGCCGAGCTCCTCGAGCAGGATCGAGACCTTGTAGCCGTTGGGCGTGGGCCATGCGTGGAGCTCGTACATCCTCTTCCCTCCGTCTTGCGTTCCGGACCCCATTCAACGCCAGCCGCGCGCCGGTGGCGAGCCTTGCCCGACGGGGCGCCATCCCTATACTCCGCGCGATTCCCACACCCCGCGAGGACGCGAAGATGGCCCAGCCGATCGTTGGCAAACCCGTGCGCAAGGTGGTGCTCGCCTATTCCGGCGGCCTCGACACCTCGATCATCCTCAAGTGGCTGCAGACGACCTATGGCTGCGAGGTCGTCACCTTCACCGCCGACCTCGGCCAGGGCGAGGAGCTCGAGCCCGCGCGCAGGAAGGCGCAGATGCTCGGCGTGAAGGAGATCTTCGTCGACGACCTGCGCGAGGAGTTCGTGCGCGACTTCGTCATGCCGATGTTCCGCGCCAACGCGCTCTACGAGGGCCAGTACCTGCTCGGCACCTCGATCGCGCGCCCGCTGATCGCGCGCCGGCAAATCGAGATCGCGCGCAAGGTCGGCGCCGACGCGGTGTGCCATGGCGCCACCGGCAAGGGCAACGACCAGGTCCGCTTCGAGCTCAGCTACTACGCGCTGCAGCCCGACATCCGCGTGATCGCGCCGTGGCGCGAATGGGACCTCGACAGCCGCACCGCGCTGATCGAGTTCGCCGAGAGCAACCAGATCCCCATCGCCAAGGACAAGCGCGGCGAGGCGCCGTTCTCCGTCGATTCGAACCTCCTGCACATCTCCGCCGAGGGCAAGGCGCTCGAGGATCCATGGGAGGAGCCGGGCGAGTACGTGTATTCGCGCTCGGTCGCGCCCGAGCAGGCGCC
>VGDA01000271.1 GCA_016869915.1 Alphaproteobacteria bacterium | reverse complement strand
GCTTGAACTCCGGATCGGCCGCCAGGTCGCGCCCGACCTGCTTGATCAGCTTCTTGGCGAGCTCGAGGTCGGAGTCGTAGGTGACGCTGATCGTCGTCTTGTCGATCACCCAGTCGCGGCTCATGTTCTGGATCGCGCCCAGCGAGCCGAAGGGGACGGTGTAGAGCGGCCCGCGATGGTGGCGCAGCTTGACCGAGCGCAGGCTGAAGCTCTCCACCGTGCCCTTGTAGTTGCCGCTCTGGATGTACTCGCCGACGCGGAAGGCGTCGTCGATGAGGTAGAAGATCCCGCTGATCACGTCGCGCACCAGCGTCTGCGCGCCGAAGCCGATGGCGACGCCGATGACGCCGGCGCCGGCGATCAGCGGCCCGATCTCCACGCCCAGCTGCGACAGCGCCATCATCGCGGTCATCGCCGCGAGCACGATCGCGAGGATGTTGCGCAGGATCGGCAGCAGCGTGCGCACCCTGGCGCGCTTGCGCTGCTCGTCCTCGTCCAGCTGGGGGCCGGACGCCGCCGCGGCGATGCGGCCGTCGATCACGACCTTCAGAAGGTGCCAGAGGAAGTCCGCGGCCAGCAGGATGATGCCCGCCTTGAGCGCGCCGGCCATCAGCCGCGTCGCCACGGTCTCGCGCGCCGCGATCGAGGCGAGGTCGATGCCGAGCACGCTCGCCATCCACCAGATCGCGAAGAGGATGACGATCGCGCGCAGGCCGCGCTCGAGGCAGAGCTCGAGCAGGCTGCACGGCCCGTCGCGCCGCGCCGCCGCGTCGCTGTGCAGCAGGCCGGCAACGGCGTCGCGCACGAAGCGCAGCGCCAGCGGCGTGCACAGCGCGATGAATCCGACCCAGAACAGCGTGATCGCGCCGCCGAGCAGGCAGAGCCACAGCAGCGCCAGATAGGAGGCGAGCGCGATCGAGAGCGTGAGCGAGGGCGCATCGCCGCCCTCGTGCCGGGGCGGGCGGCGCAGGATCGCGACGAGCGCGAGCAGCAGCCAGGCCAGCGCCATGAGCGCGATCGTCGCGCCCATTACGCGCTGGCCGACGCCCAGCGAGGCCATCAGGGCGATCGTCAGGCGCGCGAAGGCGAACCAGCCGACGATCGCGGCGATCCATGCATGCCAGTAGGCGGCCGCGGCGTCGCCCATCGGCACGAGCCGGAAGCGCGGCGCGCCAGGCGCGAGGACGAAGCGGCCGAGGACGAGGACGAGGCGCACGACGAGGAAGACCTGCAGGTAGGTCAGCACGATCTCGCGAAGCAGCGGCGGCCAGGGGAAGACGAGGAAGGAGCCGATGCTGCCCGCGGCGAAGGCCGCGACCCAGGCGAGCCCGAAGGCGACGAGGAAGACCTGCAGGTAGGTCAGCACGATCTCGCGCAGCAGCGGCGGCCAGGGGAAGACGAGGAAGGAGCCGATGCTGCCCGCGGCGAAGGCCGCGACCCAGGCGAGCCCGAAGGCGAAGCGCATGCCGACGATGCGCACGCGCTCCGCCGTCGTCTCCGCCGAGCTCGCGATGATGTGCTTGCGCAGGCCGCGGCTCGCCCGCCAGAAGATCCACTCGAGGCCCCAGCCGGCGCCGAGGAAGGCGACGAACAGCGCCAGCGTCAGCAGCGCGCCGAGGCCGCGCAGCTCGGGCCCGACGCGCGCGGCGAGGCGGTCGCGCTCCGCGGGCAGGTCCTCGCTCGCGTCGAGCACGCCGGCCAGGCCGCGGCTCGCCCGCCAGAAGATCCACTCGAGGCCCCAGCCGGCGCCGAGGAAGGCGACGAACAGCGCCAGCGTCAGCAGCGCGCCGAGGCCGCGCAGCTCGGGCCCGACGCGCGCGGCGAGCCGGTCGCGCTCCGCGGGCAGGTCCTCGCTGGCGTCGAGCACGCCGGCGACATGGCGCCGGGCCTGGGCGATGCGCTCGGCGACGAAGCCGCGGCCGAGCTCGAGCTCCTTCGCGACCTCGGAGGCCTGCGGCTGGGCCTCGGCGGAGCGCGTGCGCTGCTCGCGCATCCAGGACTGGACGCCCGGATCCTCGAGCAGCCTCAGCAGTTCCTGGACCTGCGCGGGCGGCTGGGCCTGCGCCGGCGGCAGCCGCAGCAATTCCTGGACCTGCGCCGGCGGCTGGACCTACGCTGGCGCGGCCGGTGCCTGGGCGGAGGCGCCGGTCGCGCACAGCATGAGGACGAGCGCGGCTAGGAGCGCCGCGGCGACGCGGCGGATCGGGCTGGGTTCCATGCCCCTCGATAGCAGAGCACGTCGCCGCCGGGGAATGGCCGCCATGCGCGCGGCGCGCGGGTCGGCGGGCGTGGAACCGTCGCGGGGCTGCGCTAGGCTCGGCGGCATCTCGAGCCAGGGGGAGACGGATGCCATGACCATCGCCGAGACCACGCTCATCGAGGCGCTGCGCCGCGCGGGGCCCGTCGCCGACATCGCGCGCGCGCTCGGTGTCGCGCCGGGCGAGCTCGCCGCCGCGCGCGACGCCTTCCTCGCCGGGCGCGCGCGCATCGGCGACATGCGCGTCGCCGGCAGCGTCTCGTCGAAGGTGGAGATCCTGCGCGACCGCAGCGGCGTGCCGCACGTCCACGGCTCGACCACGCCGGACGTCTATTTCGGCCTCGGCCTTGCGATGGCGCAGGACAGGCTCTGGCAGATGGACCGCCTGCGCCGCCGCGCGCTCGGCCGCCAGGCGGAGATCCTCGGCCCGTCCTTCCTGCAGTCCGACGTCGCCCACCTGACGGTGGGCATCGACCTGGTCGCCGCGCGCGAGCCGGCGCTGATCGACGGCCGTACCCACGAGACGCTCGCCGCCTTCGTCGCCGGCATCAACCGCGGCATCGCCGCGATGGGCCGAGCGCTGCCCGTCGAGTTCGCGATGCTCGGCTACGAGCCCGAGCCCTTCACGGTCTCCGACGTCGTCGCCATCGCGCGCGGCATCTGGTGGTCGCTCAACGGGCGCATCGACCGGCTGCTCGCCGCGGAATGCGCGCGCCTGATGCCGGACGCGCTGCGCACGACCTTCCTCACGCCCGAGGCGTCGGAGAACCTCGTCCTGCCCGATGGCGGCTCGCTCGCCGCGGGCAGCGACGGCGACACCGGCTCCAACAACTGGGCGATCGCCGGGAACCGCACCGCGAGCGGCCACCCGCTGCTCGCCGGCGACCCGCACCAGCCCTTCTGGGTACCGTCGAGCTGGTACGAATACGCGCTCCACGGCCCGGAGGACGACGCCGCCGGCGCCGGGCATCCCGGGTTCCCGGGCATGTGGTGGGGCTCGAACGGAAAGGTCGCCTGGGCGATCACCAACAACATGGCCTCGACGCGCGACCTCTATCGCGAGCATGTCGACCCGTCCGATCCCGGGCGCTACCGCGACGGCGACGCATGGCGCCGCTTCGAGCGGCGAGACCTCTCGATCCGGGTGCGCGGTGCCGCCGACCATGCGCTGGCGGTGCGCTCGACCACGCGCGGGCCCGTCGTCAACGGCCTGCTGCCCTCCTTCGACGAGAAGGGCGACCCGCCGCTGTCGCTGCGCTGGGTCGGCCACGAGCATCTCGACGACCTGCGCGCCAGCATCGCGGTGGGGCGCGCCAGGGACTGGCCGTCCTTCCGCGCCGCGCTGCGCGACTGGGCGGTCGCGGTGTTCAACTTCGTCTATGCCGACGACCGCGGCCATGTCGGCTACCAGATGGCCGGGCGCATGCCGGTGCGCGGGCGCATCCACTACGGCTATCGCGACGCCGCGGAGCCCGCGGATCGCTGGACCGGATACATCCCCTTCGAGGGGATGCCGCACGCCTTCGACCCGCCGCGCGGCTACGTCGCCTCGGCGAACCAGCGCATCGTGCCGGCCGACTACCCGCATCCGATCTACGGCGCGTATTCGCAGGGCCATCGCGGCATCCGCCTCGACCAGGCGCTGGGCGGCGCGGCGAAGGCGGCGAAGCCGGCGACGGTCGCGCTGCAGAACGACGTCAAGAGCGTGCGCGCCGAGCGGCTCTGCCCGCGCATCGTCGCGCTGCTCGCCGGCAGCGCGGACCCGGACGCGCGGCTGCTCGCCGACGCGCTCGCCGGCTGGGACTTCGAGCAGGCCTGCGCCAGCGACGCGCCGACGCTGTTCGAGACCTTCATGTTCCACTGGCAGCGACGCGTGCTCTCGGAGCACGTGCCCGCGCGGCTGATGGACGTCGCGATGCAGCAGACCGGGCTGTGCACCGTGCTGCTGGAGGAGCCGGGCACCGTGTATTTCCGCGGCGCGGGCGCGCAGGCGGTGGCCGTCGAGGTCGCGCGCCAGTCGCTGGCGGCGCTGCGCGAGAGGCTGGGGCCGGATCGCGCGGCCTGGGCCTGGGGCAGGCTCCACCTGGCGCATTGGCGCCACCCGCTCTCCGGCGAGGCCGTGGCGGAGGCCTTCGACATCGGCCCTGCGCCCGTCGATGGCGGCTCGCACACCGTCTGCAACACCGGTGGCGAGCTGCCGCCGCATGCCGCGTCGTCGGGCGCGGAGTACCGCATCGTCGTCGACTTCGCGACGCCGGATTCCTTCCTCGCGGTCCAGAACATCGGCAACTCGGGCGTGCCGGGTAGCCCGCACTACCGCGACCAGTTCGCGGACTGGTGCCGCGGCGCCTACCACGTCGTCGAACTGCGCCGCGAGCGCATCGACGTCGAGGGCACCGTCACGATCGACCCCGGACGCTGACGGAATTCTCTCCAGGGCAGAGGTTCCAATTGAAATCCCTGCCCTGGAGGAGTTTTCCGGAGGGGAGCACCAACCGGCTCCTCCCCCGGCCGCGCGGTAGCGCGGCTGGGGGAGGTGTCGCGCGCCGTCAGGCGCGCGACGGAGGGGGCATGTGTTCCCTGCTCGGCGAGCGACCGCTGCGCGACGCGACCGGCGTTTCACCGCCGGAGCCCTCGCTCCGCGCCCGGCCTCCAGCACGCTTGCCCTCCCCGTCGCCGCGCTGCCGCGCGGCGCCACCCCTCCCATCCGCGCAAGCGTGCCGGGTAGCCCGCACTACCGCGACCAGTTCGCGGACTGGTGCCGCGGCGCCTACCACGTCGTCGAACTGCGCCGCGAGCGCGTCGACGTCGAGGGCACCGTCACGATCGACCCCGGACGCTGACGGAATTCTCTCTAGGGCAGAGGTTCCAATGGAAATCCCTGCTCTGAAGGAGTTTTCCGGAGGGGAGCACCAACCGGCCCCTCCCCCGGCCGCGCGGTAGCGCGGCTGGGGGAGGTGGCGCGCGCCGCGAGGCGCGCGACGGAGCGGGCATGCGCCTGCTCGTGCGCCGAGCCGACGCGATCGGCGTCTCGCCGCCAGGGCCCGCGCCCCGCTCCCGGCCTCCGTCAGCCGAGCATGCGTGCGATCGCGCCCTCGAGGCGGCGCGCGAAGGCGGCGAGGTCCGGCACCGGGTCGCCGGCGGCGAGCCGCGCCTGGTCGACCAGCAGGCGCGCGGCGTCGGCGACGCGCGCGCCGCCGCCCTCGCCGTGCGCGGCGCGCGCGAGCGCGCGGACCAGTGCGTGGCGCGGGTTGATCTCGAGGATGCG
>VGDA01000270.1 GCA_016869915.1 Alphaproteobacteria bacterium | reverse complement strand
TCGGAGCGCGGCGGCGCGCGCGTGCGCAACCACGGCCCGCGCGACAACGTGATCGCGACCGGTGGCGGCCCGGGCATCATGGAGGCGGCGAACCGCGGCGCGCACGAGGCCGGCGCGCCGAGCATCGGCTTCAACATCACGCTGCCCCACGAGCAGGAGCCGAACCCCTACTCGACGCCCGACCTGACCTTCCGCTTCCACTACTTCGCGATGCGCAAGATGCACCTCGCGATGCGCGCCAACGCGCTCGTCGTCTTCCCCGGCGGCTTCGGGACGATGGACGAGCTGTTCGAGCTGCTGACGCTGCAGCAGACCGGCAAGGCGCCGGGCATGCCGGTGGTGCTCTTCGACCGCGGCTTCTGGAGCCGCGCGATCGACTTCGGGATGCTCGTGGAGCAGGGGATGGTCGCGCGCGCGGACCTGTCGCTCTTCGAGATGGGTCGACACCGCCAGGAGGCCTGGGAGTCGCTGCGCCGCCGCGGCCTCGGGATCGGGACGGGTATCTGAGCGCCGTCGCCCTCAGCCCTTGACGCCGCCGGCGCCCCAGCCGGCGATCAGGTGGCGCTGCACCATCGCGAAGAAGGCCAGCGCCGGGATGGTGATGACCACGCCCGCGGCCATGATCATGCCCCAGTCCGTGACGCTCGATTCGTAGAGGTCCTGGATGCCGAGCGGCAGGGTCTTTAGGTCGTCCTTGCCGATCAGCACGCGCGCGAAGAGGTAGTCGTTCCAGGCGACGATGAAGGTGAAGATCGAGACCGCGATCACGCCGGGCAGCGCCATCGGCACCACGACGCGGACCACGGCCTGCGGCCGCGAGGCGCCGTCGATCATCGCCGCCTGCTCGAGCTCGATGGGGATCGACTGGAAGAACGAGCGCAGCAGCCACATCGAGAAGGGCAGGCTGAAGCTCGTGTAGCTGAGCATCAGGCCGAGATGCGAGTTCGCGAGGCCGAGCTTGCGCATCATGATGTAGAACGGGATCACGATCATGATCGGCGCGAACATGTAGGTGAACAGCATCACCGTCGCGATCGACTCCCGGCCGCGGAAGCGGAAGCGCGTGATGCCGTAGGCGGCGAGCACCGCGACCGCGATGGTCAGCAGCGTCGAGCCGCCGGCGACGAAGACGGAGTTGAGGAAGTAGGTCTCGAACTTCGTCTGGTCGAACAGGCGGCGATAGGCGTCCAGGTGCGCCGCGCCGGTCCAGAAGCTCGGCGTCGCGGTGATGATCTCGCGGTCGGGCTTGACCGAGGTCAGCGCCATCCAGAACAGCGGGAAGCCGCAGGCGAAGGCGAGCATGGCGGCGCCGAGATAGACGGCCGCGCGCTCGAGGAAGATGCGCAGGAGCGGGTTCATGCGTGCTCGTCGCGCCGGAACAGGCGGAAATAGGCGGCCGCGAAGGCCGAGAGCATCGTGAACATGATCACGGAGAGCGCGGCGCCGAAGCCGACCTGCAGCTCTCCGAAGCTCTTCACGAAGGTGTAGATCGGCAGCGTGCGCACGAAGTAGCCGAGGCCGCCCGCGCCGGCGAAGAGCCAGATCAGGTCGAACTTCGTGAACATGAACATGAAGCGCAGCAGCACGATCACGAACAGCACGCCGCGGATCTGCGGCAGCGTGACGTGCCAGAACTGGCGCAGGACGCCGGCGCCGTCGACCTTCGCGGCCGCGTAGAGCTCCAGGTCGATCGTCTGCAGCCTGGCCAGGACGCCGATCACGACGAAGGGGAAGAACGTCCAGGTGCTGGCCAGGATCATGGTCAGCATGACGTGGTCGGGGTCGAAGAAGACGGGCGCGCGCGCCATCAGGCCGCTGCCCTCGAGCAGGAACTTCGCGACGCCGTAGCTGTCGTTGAAGATCCAGCGCATGAGGATGACGACGACGATGGTCGGCATCATGTAGGGGAAGAGCGCCAGCGCGCGCACGAAGCCGCGGCCGACGAAGGTCTGGTTGAGCAGCAGCGCCACGGCGACGCCGACGACGATCTGCAGCGACAGGGAACCGAAGGCATAGACCATGCCCAGCCGGATCGAGCGCCAGAAATCCTCGTCCTGCCAGATCCAGACGAAGTTCTCGAGGCCGATGAAGGTCTCGATCGGCATGTAGGCGTGCTTGGAGTGCAGGCTCAGCCAGAACGAGTAGCCGACCGGGTAGAGGATGAGCCCGAGCACGAGCAGCACCGCCGGCGCCACCAGGACATAGCCCCAGAGATGCTCGGGCACGCGCCGCTCGCGCGGCTCCGGACGGGGCAGGTTCAGCGGCCCGAGGGGCGAGCTGCGACTGGTGGATGGCATTGCGCTTGGGTCGCGTCGGCGGGAGGGGCGTCCCCCCGCGGGCCCTGGTGGCCCGCGGGGAAAGCCGTCACAAGCGGCCGCTCACCACTTCCTGTAGCCGAGCTGCGTGATCAGCTGCTCGGCGCGCTGCTGCGCGCGTCGCGCCGCCTCAACCGGCGTGCGCTGGCCGCGCGTCACCTCGGTCACCATGTCGACGAGGATCGTCGAGTTGGCGAGCTCGGCGATGAACGGGAAGTCGAGGTCCTTCCACTCGGTGATCATGAGCGGCTTCGGCTCGTACTTCTCGATCACCTCGTGCTGGGCGTCGATCCAGAACTTCCACTTCTGGAAGGCCGGGGTCGCGAGGTAGCGCGTGTCCGTGCGCAGCGACTGCGTCACCGGGAAGAAGTGCACCGGCACGCTCTGGATGTACTTGAGGTAGTTGTCCGCGCGGTGGAAGAACTTCAGGAACGCGGCGCCTTCCTCGGGGTGCTTGGAGTTCTTGAAGATCATCCAGGCCTCGGAATCGAACTGCGTCAGGAAGGGCTTGCCCCCCGCGCTCGGCCCGACCGGCTTGGTCCTGAAGACGTTGATGTCGCCCTTGGCCACCGCGTCGGGCGCGTACTGCTCGAAATAGTCCGTGCCGCGGCCCCAGCCGAGGATCATCGAGGCCTTGCCGGTGGCGAGGTCGCCGAACGTGTCGAGGTAGCCGCGCGACAGCCAGTCCGGCGCGAGGCAGCAATCCGCGAGCTCCTTCCAGAACTCGAGGGTCTCGATCACGGGCTTCTCCGTGAAGGTCGGGCGTCCCTTCTCGTCGAACAGCCTGCCGCCGTTCGAGCCGACCCACATGTAGATGTCCTCGTTGATGAAAAAGCCCGGGCCGGCGAGGCTGAGGCCGTAGCGGCCCTTGGACTTGTCGGTCAGCTTCTTGAGCTGGTCGACCCACTCGCGCCAGGTCGCCGGCGCCTTCTCGGGATCGAGGCCGGCTTCGCGCATGTGGTCCTTGCGGTAGATGATGAGGTCCGCGCCCACGGCGTGCGCGAGGCCGTAGTAGGTCTTCTCCGTCGTGTTGTAGTTCAGCTTGCGGACGACCGGGAAGATGTCCTGCTCGCCGATCGAGGCGATGATGTCGTTCATCGGGCGCAGCAGGCCCTTCGCCGAGAGCGAGCGCTCGTTGTAGGCCTGGCCGTGCGCGACCTCCGGGAAGGCGCCCGAGGCCAGCGCGGCCTGCATCTTCTTGTCGAGGTCGCCCCAGGCCAGCGCTTCCTGCACGACCTTGACGCCCGGGTTCTCCTTCTCGAAGTCCGCGATGATCCCGTCGATCACCGCCTTGGTGCGCGCGTTGGGCTCGGTGTGCCAGACATTGACCACCTTCTGCGCCATCGCCGGCGCGGCGGCGAACACCGCCAGCGCGATCGCGGCGGCGCCTGCGCGCAGCGCGCGCGCGAATGCCGAATGCTTCGTCATCGTCCCCATCTCCCTGCTGGATCCTTCCGGCGGCAACCCCTGCGCCGGTTCTGCGAGGACCTTTGCATCTGCGCATGTCGCGCGGCAACCCCCGCACGACCCCGAGCCGATTATGGTCTTCGCGCCGGCGCGCGCGGCGCGATAGCCTCCCGCGACCGGGAGGGGACGACATGCATCGCATCGCCATCATCGGCCTCGGCATGGCCGTGAAGCCGCACGCGCTGGCGCTGCGCGACCTCGCGGGACGCGTGGAGGTTGCGGCTGCGTGGAGCCGCAGCGCCGCGCGCCGCGCGCACGCCGAGGCCGAGTGGGGGCTTCGCACCACCGGCGACCTCGACGCGATCCTCGCCGACGACCGTATCGACGCGGCGATGATCCTGACGCCGCCCTGGGCGCATGGCGAGATCGCGCTGCGCTGCGCGGCGGCGGGCAAGCACGTGCTGCTGGAAAAGCCGATCGACGCGACGCTCGCGCGTTCCGTGGCGACGGTCGAGGCCTTCGAGACGGCAGGGCGCAAGCTCGCCATCGTCTTCCAGCACCGCTTCCGGCTCGCCTCGCTGCGCCTCGCCGAGCTCCTCGCCGAGGGCCGCCTCGGCCGGCTCGTCTCGTGCTCGGCCTCGGTGCGCTGGTGGCGCGGGCCGGACTATTTCGCGCAGCCCGGGCGCGGCATGAAGGCGCGCGACGGCGGCGGCGTGCTTCTGACGCAGGCGATCCACACGCTCGACCTTTTCATCAGCCTCGTCGGCCCGGTCGCCGAGCTCTCCGCCCACCACGCCAATTCCGGCCTGCGCGCGATCGACACCGAGGACGTCGCGACCGCCACGCTGCGCTTCGCGAGCGGCGCCATCGGCGCGATCGATGCGACCTCGACGGCCTTCCCGGGCTATCCCGAACGCATCGAGATCGCGGGCGACCGCGGCGCGGCGGTGCTGGAGAGCGAGCGCCTGACGGTGCGCCTGATGGACGGCACGACGATCGAGGCGGGGTCCGCGGGCGGCGGCGGCGGGGGCGCGGACCCGATGGCCTTCAGCCACGAGGCGAACACGCGGCTGCTCGCCGACTTCCTCGACGCGATCGACGAGGACCGCGCCCCGCGCGCCAACGGGCGCTCGGCGCTGCATGTCCATCGCCTGATCGACGCGATGCTGCGCAGCGAGGGCCGGCCCGTCGCGCCGTGAGGCGCGCCTGCGAAAGTCGCGCCGCGGCGGGCGCGTTCAGCGTCGCGCGGGACGCTCCATGAAGCGCGCGCCGGTGCCGTAGCTCGCCAGCTTCGCGGCCAGGGCCGGCCTCTCGACGACCGCGAAGCCCTGCCCGCGCCAGAAGGCGCGCGTGCCCGGGATCGCGACCAGCGCGAGGATCGGCAGCGCCTCCCGCGCGGCGAGCGCCGCCAGTTCCTGCAGCGCCGCGCGCGCGGCGCCGCGCCGGCGCGCACTGGGCAGGATCGCGATGTCGTGGACATGGAGGCAGTCGGCGCGCGCAGGCAGCGTCGCCAGGCGCGCGTTGAGCGCCGGCGGCGCCGCGCGCATCCATGGATGCGCAAGCGCATAGCCCGCGACGCGCCCGCCCGACTCGAGGACGAGGCAGCCCCCGGGATAGAGCGCAAGGCGCTCGGCGAAGACCTCCGGGTCCTCCGGATACGCGGCATGCACCTCGTCCGCGATCGCGCAGGCCTGCGCGAGATCCTCCTGCCGCATCGCCCGCCAGGCCATCGCCGCCTCCCCGCCTCGCCCGCCTGCGCCGCGATTGACTCCGGGCGCGCCTTCCCCGGACCATGCCAGCCGATCCGAGGAGCAAGCTCAAGCCCCAT
>VGDA01000269.1 GCA_016869915.1 Alphaproteobacteria bacterium | reverse complement strand
GCGGAGCGGAAGCCAGGCAGGTGGCCGACCTCGTATTCGCGCGGGTCGCGCACGTCGAAGCGGAAGAGCGTGCGGCGGTCGGACTCCTCCTCGAAGGCGGCGAGGGCCGAGCGATCGACGAAGGTCAACGCGAAGCGCCGCGCCACCGCGTCGGCCGCGGCGCGCGCGCGCGCCTTCGCGCCGGGCCCGGGCTCCGGCGCGTGGCGCGTCGCGCCGCGCTCGAGCTGCAGCCCCGCGAGGTGCCAGCCCATCGTCCCGTTCTTGAGCGCGACGACGCGGTTCGGCACGCCCGCGTTGATCAGCGACTGCGCGCCGATGATCGAGCGCGTGCGCCCGGCGCAGTTGACGACGACGAAGGTGGCGGGGTCGGGCGCGACCTCGAAGATGCGATGCACGAGCTCGGCGCCCGGGCAGTCGACGCCGCCGGGGATGTTCATCCTGCGGTACTCGTTCATCGGGCGCGAATCGAGGATCACCATCGGCCCGCCCGCCGCGGCGAGCGCAGCGATCTCCGACGCCTCCATGCGCGGCGTGCCGTCATGGTGCTCGACGAACTCGCCGAAGGCCTTGCTCGGCACGTTGATGCCGGTGAAGACCTCGTATCCCTCCGCGCGCCAGGCCGCGAGCCCGCCGCCGAGGATCGAGATGTCGCGATAGCCGGCATGGGCGAGCCAGCGCGCGGCGCGGCGCGCCACCGCGCCGTCGCCGCCATCCATGACGACCACGGGCGCGCTGCGCCGCGGCGCCAGCGCGGCCACGCGCATCTCCAGCTTCGACAGCGGCAGGCAATTGGCCCAGAAGAGATGGCCCTCGGCGAACTCGCCCTCCTCGCGCACGTCGAACAGCGCGAGCTCTTCGCCCGCGCGCAGCATGCGCTTGAGCGCGGCGGGCGCGACGATGGGCGCGCCGATCGTCGGGCTGGCCGGGAAGACCGAGAAGGCGCCGCCATCGCCGTGCTGGAAGGCGATGCGTCCCGGCAGGTCCTCGAGGCTGAGCCCGTACATGTGCAGGTGCAGGCTGGGCTGGTCGCCCACGACCTCGATCGTGTGGAAGTCGTCGGGCAGGAAGCCGACCGCGCTGCCCTGGCGCACGGTGTGCTCGCCGGTGCGGCGCAGCCTTCCCTGGCCAGGCGTCGCGCGGTCGTCGACGCGGTCGTAGAAGACGTTGTGCTCGTCGCCGTGGACGCCCGCGATCACGGCCCAGGTCGTGTGGTTGTGCGGCGGCTGCGCCTTGCCCGGCATGCCGGCGGAGGCATAGAGCGCGAAGCGCCGGTCGGCGTCCTCCGAGAGGCGGTAGATCTCGCCCGTCTTGCCCGCGGGCACCGGGAAATGCTCGAGCGGGAAGAGGCCGGCGCGCTGGCCCAGCGCGACCAGCTCGGCCTTGATGCGCTCGATCGCCTCGCGCGTCGCGCCGTGGCGGCGCTCGATCTCGCGCACGCGCGCGACGGTCTCGGCGACGGCGGCGGCGCGGAGCAGGGAAACGTCCATGGGCTGGTACTCCTCTTGCGCGCGGCAATCTCAGCCATGCCGCGCCGCGGTTCAACCCGGCTCGCGCAGCCTCTGCGACCTGGATCGCGTGGCCGCGAAGGCATAGCGTCGGTGCCCCAGACCGTTCCGGGGCGACATGTCCATGAAACGCGCGATCGCGACGCTCGCATTGTTCGCTGGGCTGTGCGCCACCCCTGCGCTTGCGCAGGAGGCCTTCCCCGCGCGGTCGATCACGATGATCGTGCCCTTCGCGGCGGGCGGCACTTCGGACGTGATCGCGCGCCTCGTCGCCGAGCGCATGGGCCAGGTGCCCGGCCAGAGGATCGTCAACGAGAACGTCGCCGGCGCCGGCGGCGCCACGGGCCTCACGCGCGCGGCCCGCGCGCGGCCCGACGGCTACACGATCGCCATCGGCAATGTCGGCACCAACGCCGCCGCCTACACGATCTATCCCGACCTGCAATACACGCCCTCCTCCTTCGCGGCGATCGGCCTGGTCGCGAAGACCATGCCCGCCATCGGGCTCCGCAAGGACTTCCCCGCCGCCGATGCGCGCGCCTTCCTCGACTTCGCGCGCGCCAACCCGGGCAAGGTGACGCTGGGCCACGCGGGCGTCGGCTCGTCGAACTACATCATCTGCCGGCAGTTCCTCGCGGCAACGCGCATCGAGGTGACGCTCGTCAGCTATCGCGGCGCGGCGCCCGCGCTCAACGACCTGATGGCCGGGCATCTCGACGCCACCTGCGACACCGCGACCTCGCTGGCGGGCTCCATCGCGGGCGGCACGGCGCGGGGGCTGGTCGTCGCCGCGCCGCAGCGGCTGCCGACGCTGCCGGACGTGCCGACCTCCTCGGAAGGAGGCATCCCGGAATTCCAGGGCGAGGGCTGGAACGCGCTCTTCGCGCCGCGCGACACGCCGGGCCCGGTCGTCGCCCGGCTCAACGCGGCGCTGCGCAAGGCCTCCGAGGACCCTGCCTATCGCCGGCGCCTCTCCGAGCTCTCCGCGGTGATCGCGTCGGGCGAGGAATTCGACCCCGCCCATGTCGACGCGCTGGTCCCGCGCGAGGTCGAGAAGTACCGCAGGCTGCTGCGCGACTGAGCCGCGCCGCGGCGTCAGCCGCGCGCGGACGCCGAAGCGATCACCCGGTCGAGCGCCGCAAGGACATCGGCCAGCGCCTGCTCCAGCGGCACCACCGCGGCCACGCGCCCGGGTTCGGGAGGTTCCCTGGGGACCACGAGGCCTGCATCCTCGAAGTCCCGGCGCCGGTCTATGCCCATCATGCGCCGCATCGCCGCGTGGAGGCGCAACGCCGCCTCCGGCGCGTCGCGCGCGTAGAGCGGCAGCGCGGAGATGGCCAGCTGCGCCGCGGGGTTGAGCTGCCTGCGCTGCAGCATGCCGGCGAGCGTGTCGCGCAGCGCGCCGATGTTCTCGGCGGACGGCTCGCTGTTGGCCTTCGCCGGAAGCAGGATCCGCTTGGCAAAGTCGATGATGAACTGTGCGCCAAGCCTGCCTGCGATGTCGGCGGCCTCGCGCGCCAGCAGCACCGCATCGGCCGGTCTCTCGGGCCGCATCGCATGGGCGAAGGCGACGAGCGTAGCCATCAGTCCGGCCGCCGTTCCAAGCCTTCTCGCGAGCGCCACGCTGGCCATGCCGAGCGCATGCACGCCCTCGAGCTCGGCGGGCGACAGGCGGCCATTCCATTGCTGCGCATAGGCGATGTAGAGCCTCAGCCGCTCGATGCGCAGGCGGTCCATGTCGCTCCCCGGTACCCATGCGTCGAGCAGCGAGCTCGCGAGGCCGGGGTCGATCCCCGAGAACACCTGGAGCTGCAGGTATTGCCACCTGGTCTCGATCGACGCCCGGTCGTACCAGAAGGGCAGTTCCCCGGCCGAGGCGATCGCGGGACGCGCCTCGCCCCGGCCGAGCTGCCAGTCGATGAGGGCACCCCTTGCCGCGCACAGGAGCTCGGCAGCGCCCGAGTCCCGGTCGATCTCGAGCGGCCGCACCCAGTCGAACGCCTCCCAGGCGGGCCGCTGGTAGGCGATGTTGTTGATCTCGGCGACGATCGCGCATGCCGCGCCGCCGCGGCCCGAAGCCATCGCGAACGCGACCGCGGCGCGCAGGTTGTCGAGGTCGGCATCGAAGCGGGCGAAGGATGCCGCCTCTGCCTCCAGCCCCCTCGCGCTCCGCAGCCTCGCGGCGAGGGCCGCCATCCAGGCGAGATGGCGCTCGCGCATCTCGTCGATGCGTCCCGACTCGACGAGGCGCACCTGGCCGTACTGGCGGAGCGTCTCGAGCTGGCCGTAGCGCGTGCCGCCGCTCGCGACGGTCGCGACCACCATGGAGCGCGCGACCAGCCGGTCGAGGATGTCGAGCGCGTCGAGCTCGTCGACTTCCGCGATGGCGACAATGCCGTCGATCGACGTGCCGCCGACGAAGACGGCCATGCGGTCGAAGACGTGGCGCTCCTCGGCGTCGAGAAGGGAATGCGACCACGCCACGGCGGCCTGCAGCGTGCGGTGGCGCTCGTCCCCGGTCCGCCCGCCGCGCAACAGGCGGAACCGGTCATCGAGCCGGGCGTCGATCTCCGCCGGCGTCATCGACCTGCATCTCGCGGCGGCGAGTTCGATCGCGAGCGGAATGAAGTCAAGCCGCGCGCAGATGCGGGCGATGGTCTCGCGGGTGGCCTCGATGTCGAGGTCCGGCCTGACTGCGCGCGCGCGCTCGGCGAAGAGACGTGCCGCATCAGGCACGGGCAGCGCGCCCACCGGCAGGATCCGCTCGCCACGCAGGCCCAGCGCCTCGCGGCTGGTGGCGAGGATCCGCATCTCCGGCGCCGCCGCGCGCAATGCCTCGACGAGCGCGCGCGCCGCCGGCAGCACATGCTCGCAATTGTCGAGCACCAGGAGGCCCGCCAGATCCGCGAAGCGGTCGGTGAAGGCTTGGAGTTTCGTACGCCTGGGCATCTCGCGCGCCTCGACCGCGGCCATGGCCACCGGAAGGACCGCGTCCTCCGACGTCGCCGCCGACAGGTCGATCCACCACGCGCCGTCGGCGAAGCTCTCGGCGGCGCCCGCGGCGATCTCGAGGGCCAGCCGTGTCTTGCCCATGCCGCCCACGCCCACCAGCGTCGCCAGACGTGCCTGCGCCAGCGCCTCCCAGATGGCCGCCAACTCCTCGTCGCGCCCGACCAGCGTCTCGTCCACGGCCGGTAGCCGGCCGCCACGCGCGCCGCTGCCCGAGGACGTCACCGCATCGACGCTCGCCAGCCCAGGACCCGCCAGCGCGTGCACGTCCTCCGGCGTCGTGAAGCCGACCAGTGTCACCGCGCCGACCCGGCGCAGCGCCAGCGCCTCCAGCGCGCGCTCCGCCAGCATCCCGGCGACCACGCCCGACACCAGCACCGCGCCCGCCGGGCAGAGACCAAGCAACCGCGCCACGCGATTGACCGCCGTGCCGAAGAGGTCGTTGTCGCGCTGGTGCACCAGCCCCGCATGGACCGCCACGCGCACGCGCAGGCCCTCGGCATGGCGCCAGGCCGCCGCACCCACCGCGCGCTGGATCGCCGCCGCCGCATCCACGGCCGCCGCGGGGTCGTCGAACATCGCGAGCAGCCCGTCGCCGGTATGCTTGCACACGCTGCCGCCCGCGCCCTCCAGCGCCGCGCGCAGGACCCGGTCATGCTGTTCCAGATCGGCCGCCATCGCAGCCTCGTCCGCGGCCCAGCGCCGCGTCGACTCAACGATGTCGCTCATCACCAGGGAGACGAGCGCACCCATCAGGCCGATCCCGTGGCGTCGCCGCGCGCCGCCTCCCAGCCGCGGCCGGGGATGGCGGCGATGAGGTCGCGCGTATAGGCGTGGCCAGGCCGGGTGGAGATCTCGGACGGCGTGCCGGTCTCCACGATCTCGCCATGGCGCATCACCGCGATGCGGTCGGCGATCCCGGACGCCACGCGCAAGTCGTGGGTGATGAAGAGCATGGCGAGGCCGAGGCGCTTCTTCATGTCCGCGATCGGCGCCAGGACATGTGCCTGGACGGGGACGTCGAGCAGCGAGACGGGCTC